>CAZXWT010000108.1:3033-4652 GCA_964644475.1 uncultured Sediminibacterium sp.
GATTTAAAAGCTGGTGCAACCAAAGCAACTGTGTTTGCATTAATTGCTATTTGTTTATACATCTTTATACGTTTCCGTGATTGGAGATATTCTTTAGGTACTATCTTCTCTTTATTACACGACGTATTTGTAACATTAATCGTATTTAGTTTCTTAAGAAATTATGTACCATTCCCATTAGAGATTGATCAGCACTTTATTGCTGCTATCTTGACTGTAATTGGTTTCTCTATGAACGATACTGTCATTGTTTATGACCGTATTCGTGAAGACAGCCAATTATACAAAGGACAATCTAACGCTGCGATTATCAACAAAGCGATCAACCAAACTTTAACAAGAACTATCATGACATCATTAACGGTGTTCTTGACAATCTTAATCTTGTTCATCTTTGGTGGTGAAGTAACAAGAGGATTCGCATTCGCAATGTTAATTGGTGTTATTACAGGTACTTACTCTTCTATCTTTGTAGCTGCTCCAGTATTAGTGGATTTCGCAAAAGATAAGCCATTGGGTAAATCTGAAAACAAGAAAAAGTAATATTAGTTGAATACTTAAAAAGGCCTTCCGTTTCGGAAGGCCTTTTTTGTATTTGGGAATTCTAAAAAATCAATGATTATACAGAAAAAGAAGTGCCACATCCACAGGTGTTAGAAGCATTAGGATTGGTAAATGTAAAACCCCTACTATTTAATCCACCTTGCCAATCTATGGTCATTCCATATAAATACAATTGATGAGGGGGTTCCATACAACAAGGTATCCCTTCAAAATTAAATAACATATCATCTGCTTTTGGCGTATCAAATCCTAACACATAAGTCATTCCACTACATCCTCCACCCTTTACCCCAACTCTTAGTCTTTGTTGTTGATCAAAATTGGGTTCAGCCATTAATCTTTGAATTTCTGCTATAGCCCCTTCTGTAAATTGTACTGGGGTACTTAGACCTTTTGTTGCTGACATATAAACCTATTTAGTAAGTACAAAATTACCAAGAAACAGGGAATTTAAATTGAATAAAAATGTCGAAAATAGAAATATTCTTAGAAGCTAATGAGTATTATTTTTCGTAAATTGAAGCATGGAATCTTTATCAAAAAAGACAGATAGTGGCATAGAGGTAAAAAAGGTTTATACAATTGCAGATTTACCTAATAATTTTGATGGTCAATTATTACCAGGCGAATTCCCTTACACAAGAGGTGTTCAATCAGATATGTATAGAGGGAAGCTTTGGACGATGCGTCAATATGCTGGATTCTCTACAGCAGAAGAAAGTAATCAAAGATATCATTTCTTATTAGCACAAGGTGTAATGGGATTAAGTGTAGCATTTGACTTGCCTACACAAATTGGATATGATGCTGATCACGATTTAGCTGATGGAGAGGTTGGCAAAGTAGGAGTATCAATCTGTTCTTTAGAAGACATGGAAATTCTATTCAAAGATATTCCTCTAGATAAAATTAGTACTTCCATGACCATCAATGCTACTGGATTTATTCTTTTGGCATTATATGTTGCATTGGCTAAGAAAAGAGGTATTGCATTAACTAGTTTATCAGGTACTATTCAAAATGATATTTTAAAAGAATATGCTGCAAGAGGAACT
>CAZXWT010000109.1:0-4648 GCA_964644475.1 uncultured Sediminibacterium sp.
CAAAAAATACAGATGATACAAATACCTAGAAATTAGGTTTGAATAATAAAGGGCTTCGAAAAAATCGAAGCCCTTTATTTATTATATTAATTCTTGAACTTGAGTGAAAAATATTGGGTTTAATTGGTAAACAAATACCCTTTTATCATCTTCATCTTTAACTCTAATGATAACATTTTCATCTGTGTATAACACTTCTTTAATCTTTTGATTTAGCTTATTTAAAAACTCACTTCTATTTTTCTTTTGAATTTCTAATGACTTCTTACTTAATCCAAGTAAATAATTAAGTGATTCTATATCTATTTGCTTGCCTTCTTTTATTAATAATTTTTTCAAAAAATCCAATTCGAAATCGTTTAATTCTAATTTATTTTTCTTTCTTTTTTTCTTATAAACTAATAACAATACAATAAACACTAGTAGTATAGAGGATAAAATTAAAGCGATGTTTTTATTAAATGTTGATTTAAAGTCTTTACTATTAATCAAAGTAAAACTCGAAAGATTTAAATCTATTGAGTCTAGTAATTTCTCCTCAGTAATATAAGTATAAATAAATTTACCATCATGATATGCACTAGATTCTCTAATTTTATTTTTATTAAAAAAATTTAATAATTTATTGTTGTTAGCTTTTTTCAGAATCTTTTTACTTAAATCCAAATAGTAAATTTCATTTGAGAAACATAGTATAGATCCATTATCATTGTTTAATTGAATCTGAATTGGGTATTCATTTTTTGAAAGCAAGGTTGATAAAAATATATAGGGTATTTCTTCAAACTCCCATGATTTCTCTCTTAGATTAATAGTAAGTAATGATTGTTTATCATTTTTTATATTTACTATTAAATATAATAATCCCTTTTTCGAATCAAAATTCCAATAGTTTCTATTAGACATTCCTAAAGCCAATTCTGGAAAAAGAAGCTCCCATTCTTTGTTTTCTGTGAAATATCTAACCTGTCCATTATTTCGCCAAAATCCAAATCCTCCAATTGAAAACAGCGTATCATTATAATTAAACTTGATATCATCGAAATTATACCCATCATAATGGGTGCTATCAATTTTAGAGAATCTAACTGTGGAGTCTAATAAATCATATTGTTTAAATACAAATCCAGACCCTCTAGATACTATGAAGGATGATTTTTTGGTTTTGATCAATTCTAGAATCTGATCTTTTTTTAGTGAAATACTATCTAAAAACAAGAATTCATGACCAGTATGAATATGTTTAATTGGGTAATTTTTGGTTAAAATACTTTGGATGAATGCATTGTTTTTTAATGTATTGTACTGGCCAAAAGTTGGATTATTACCACAAAATGCACCAAAAATTAGAAAAATTCCTATTAATTTTTTAGATATAAATTTATAACCGAACATGTATTTATTTGAAAAACAATTAATTATATTGAAATATTAATAAAATGGTTATTTCACTGATTAAAGTTAATGATAATACTATATCTGATGAAAAAATTGTTATTTGAATCAATTTCAAATCTACTTTATGCGCAAATTAGCCATTCTATCTTTGTTAATTATTGCTTCTTTTATTAAATCTAGTGCTCAAAATTTGGAAGCTTCTTTTAAGGTAAAGTTCAAAAACAATAAAATTTTAGTGGAGGACCAGACCCCCTTTAGTTTATGGCTGATCAATCAAAGGGATTATACCTTTGATATTTCAGACCCAAGCTTGGCGGGTCAAGAATTGTCTTTTAGTTATGTAAACGATGCCGTGCAGAACAATCTTCCCAATATCAGTTCCTTTTATAAAAAAACAGGTAAAGAGGGGGAAGCAAATGCCAATATTAAAATCAATATGGCTATTAACGGGATGGATCCAATGTTAATTGTGTATTTATATTCAGAAAAAGTTGTTGGCGCTGGAGGTAAAATATATTTCTCCAATAATATGAATGACAACTATACATTTTTTAACAATAGAATGTATAAACAATATAAAGTGATTCAATCATTTGATAATAAGCTGGGGTATCGATTGAATAAAAATGTACCATTTGCAGGTAATGAAGAAATTGGTTTTTATGTTGATTTAAATAAAGATAAAAATCTTGATTTGGTATATACGACAGATCAGTTGTATCATAAAGATGCATTATTTAATACCGGTAAACTAATGGTTCCTATATATTTTACGATACAACATAATAAAGAACAAGAAAATCCATTAACTATCAATATTACCAATGAGGACTTATCAAAACCTAATTCAGTTCCAAAAACGTTATTACATAATTGGGATGCTAAAACCGAATTAGATTTAGATGGTGATGGTATAAAAGAGTATTTAAATTGGGGAGAACATTATCATGTTGGATCAAGTCCGTTATGGAAAGATGTTGCAACACAATTAGGCATGACTAGTGGAGTAGATTATGGTCCAGCAGCATCTGTGGAAGCAGCAACATTTTATGATCCTGTTTTTTATCTTAGAAAATTTAGATATTACAAGGTAGATTCAAATAGATTGATTGATAAAGTCAATCAATTGCCTGCGTATAATGTAATTACTGGAGCCTTTTTTGGAGCTGGTGGAGATGTTGATAAAGATGGAGATAATGATATAGTATTAAAGGCTAATAATGGAAGAGGTAAAATATTATATAATGATGGAAAAGGACTATTTAATACTTCTTTAGATTTGGATGAAATTCCTAGAATTTATCCTGGTGAAGACTTTAATAGAAGTGATGGATTTCATTTCCCTTATTTAGTGGATATGAATAATGACACCTATCCAGATTGGATTTTAACATTAACAGCACCAAATCCATCCACTCCTATAAGAGTAGTATATTATCCCAATAACAAAGGTGTGTTTGATATCAAAAATCCTGTAGATATTTTTCCAAAGAATAGTACTTATGGTAAAGATAATTTTTTATCGTATGGTTTAATTCAAATGAAAGAATTTGACTTAAACAAAGATGGAATAAAAGAACTTATCTTTTTATTTGGAACCTTGTCTAATCAAGATTATGTAAGAATTCTCCCAAGAAATATTTTTAAAGTTGTGTCTGTAACTAAAACAGGTAATATAGATGTTACTGGAACATATTTCCCTAACAATACAAATATTGTTGAAACAGGAAATGCAATGAAGGGTTTTAATATTACAGATGTTGATGGAGATGGATTTTTAGACTTTTTACCTAGGTTTGAAATGTATGATCCAAAATATGCAACATGGTTTCCTGCTGGTGCTTGGAGAGGTTATTGGAACAATAAAACTAGTTTTCAATATTTTGCTTTTAATGGTACCAATTATGAAATTAAATCCCTTGGTAAAATCTTATCATCTACGTCCAGTTCTAATAATACAAATACCCCCAGTAGTTTACAAGAAGAACAAACTTTAACCAATTATATAGAAGTCATTGACTTAAATAACGATAATATACCTGAGTATTTTACGGCTCAAAATGGAATGGGTAGTTTATTTAAATCTGTTAATGATTTTGCAATTGGTGTTAAGTCAATTGATGTAAAAGAAGTAGTTTTAAAGGGCACTTACATAGGTTCATTAAAGATAGATGGGTATGATACTACACAAATAGAATATACTATTGTCAATCCTGCCATAGATACAAGTATTATTATAAAAAATAATAATCAAATATTTTTAAATCAAACTTTAGACAGATCTAAAAATCAATTCCATACTGCTCAGATTAAATTTGTACATAAGACATTGAACATTTCAAATTATGGTTATATAAAAATCAATGTAACACCAGATATACCAGAACAACCAAAAATTTCTAGCATTAATTCAGATACTAGTTCTAACGGAATTTTTTGTTTAAATATTCCTGGTACTATTAATATTAAGTCTGATTCAATTACAAAAATTGAAAATTTTATATTCGAAATTTCAACTGATAATAATTTTACCTCACCTAAAACAATAGAATCTACAAACTCCCAAATACAATTTCAATTTGCTAATGGAAATACTTATTTTGTTAGAGTAAAGACCTCAAATAAAAATGGAAGTAGTGTTTATTCAATCGCTAAGAAATTTACAATTAATGCACTTCCTCCAATACCAACAATTTCAAGAGATGCTGATAATAATTTAGTTTCTTCAGCAACTAGTGGAAATTTATGGTTTAAAGATGGAGTAGCCACATCCGAAAAAGAACAAAAGATTAAACCATCTAATCCAGGTAGTTATAGTGTAAAAGTGACACAAGACGGCTGTACCTCCACCTCTTCTAATTACTATTATGTTGTAACAGATATTTTTAATATAAGTACAACAGAATATATTAAGTTAGCACCAAATCCATTCGTTAATCAATTGAATCTAGATTTTATCATTAAGGGTTATGGAAAGCTAAATGCAGAAGTATTATCTATAACAACAGGGAATAAATTGTTTAGTTTACAAGGCTTAAGTACTGGAACGCCTATTTCATTGTCTAATTTATCAAGTGGGGTATATCTTATAAAGTTAAGTTCACCTGACTTTAAAATAGTTCATCAGTTTAAGATGGTAAAAATGTAATAACCATTTATCCTTATTTATAGAGATTTATATATTGTTCAAGACATAAATTTGTATCTTGCAAGTATAAATCTGTCTAACTATGCAGCCAAAGTACAAACG
>CAZXWT010000110.1:0-3432 GCA_964644475.1 uncultured Sediminibacterium sp.
GTACCAAACACTTCTTTAAACCCTTTCTTTAAATAACATTCATTCATAGCCACCTTACGGCTTAGTTCTTTAATGGTGATAGGGTCTCCAATATGTTGTAATAAAATTTCTCTTGCTTGATAAATGCTTTCCTTACCTCTTTCGTCAGCTAAGAATTTACAAGAAAAAGTCAATTCTTTTTCTTCTTCAAAAGCAAAATCCATACTCTGCAATAATAATTCATGCACCTTAGCATTGATGAAAATATTTTCCATCGATCCTGTATAGCTGTGATTTAACACTGCATCTAAACTACTACGCTTTCTAGCTCCCAAAGGAAAAGTCTTCGTGAAAGATTGTAAATGTTTGAAAGCTAAAATCTCATCCTTTGTGGTAGTCAATTTTACATTATGTGTAAACTGATGTAAAAAAGTAGAAGTAAAATGGAAAGAAAAAACATCCACTGTTTTATGTGGACCTGCACAATCTTCTGTAGGTAATTGAATACAATTACCACAAACCTTGTTCTCACAGAATCTATTACCTGATATACAAAATCTTAATTCTAAATAATTATCCTTTGGCTGATTGGCACTGTAATGGTAAATCAACATGCCTGTATCTTCGGCAGACCATTTTTGGGCAGAATATCTTCTGATGCTATATTGGGTTGACCCAGGTATGTGCTGATCTTTATGCCAAAGCAGTTGCATACCATCAAAAGCAGCAGGTTTTCCGACATTGTTCAGTATTTCCATTGTTCGCATCATAGTACAAAATTAATGTAATAACATCAAAGCGTATAAAAAGGTTCATTTTATGACCAAATAATGACATTTTATTTAAACAATTCAAACCCTAGGCCAGTGATCAAAAAACATGCCCTTTAAAGGCCATTTTTAGCCCCATTTTCGGCCTCAATAGTATTCACATTTGCAATTTGTTGGGGATAACTAAAACAGGGGCAAATTATGCCAAAAACCCTTAATTTTCTTAAGTTTGTATGCATGCTGAATGCCCTATAAAAACAACAAAATTGATCCTTTTATGTCAGAAGATTTACAACATCCAGATTCGGCCGAAAACAAGAATTATGGAGCCGACAGTATCCAGGTATTAGAAGGTTTAGAAGCCGTAAGAAAAAGACCTGCCATGTACATTGGCGACGTGGGTATCAAAGGTCTACACCATTTAGTGTATGAGGTAGTAGATAACTCAATTGACGAGGCCCTTGCTGGCTATTGTTCTCATATCGAAGTAACCATTCATACAGACAATTCAATTAGTGTTCAAGATAATGGTCGTGGTATCCCTACTGCTATGCACACTAAAGAAAAAAGATCTGCATTAGAAGTGGTGATGACGGTATTACACGCAGGTGGTAAATTCGACAAGAATACCTACAAGGTTTCTGGTGGTTTACACGGTGTGGGTGTAAGTTGTGTGAACGCCTTAAGTACTAAATTACAAGTAACTGTTCATCGTGAAGGAAAAATATTTGAACAAGAATATGCGATCGGCGTACCTCAATATGCTGTTAGAGAAAATGGCACAAGTGAAAAAACTGGAACTAGAGTTCATTTCTGGCCAGACGCAAGCATCTTCCAAGAGACAGTATATAGAAAAGAAATTTTAGAAGGAAGATTACGCGAGTTGTCTTATTTGAATAAAAGAATTCATATTAGCTTAACCGATTTACGCGAAAAAGACGAAAACGGTAATGCCTATGTAAACGAATTCTATAGCGAAGGTGGTATCGTTGAGTTTGTACAAATGTTGGATAAGAATGGTAATAGAAATCCTATTATCACTCAACCTTTATATGTAGAAGGTCATGATGAAGCATCTAATGTAGCAGTAGAAGTTGCCTTAACTTATAATGACGATTTCAAAGAAAACATTTTCTCTTACGTTAACAATATCAATACCATTGAAGGTGGTACCCATGTTACCGGTTTTAGAACTGCTCTAACACGTGTGTTTAAAAGCTATGGAGATAAAGAAGGTTTATTTGAGAAAGCAAAAGTAACTGTAGAAGGAGATGACTTTAGAGAAGGCTTAAGTGCTATCATTTCTGTGAAAGTACCAGAGCCACAATTTGAAGGACAAACAAAAACTAAATTAGGAAACAGTGAAGTGAGTGGTGTGGTACAAACTACCGTCTCTAGAGTATTAGAAGCCTATTTAGAAGAGAACCCTAAAGAAGCTAAATACGTTATCTCTAAAATTATTTTAGCAGCACAAGCGCGTGTTGCTGCGAAGAAAGCTAGAGATATGGTTCAACGTAAAACAGTATTATCTGGTGGAGGTTTGCCTGGTAAATTAGCAGACTGTTCAGAAAGAGATGCGGAGAAATGTGAACTATACTTAGTGGAGGGAGACTCTGCGGGTGGTACTGCTAAACAAGGTAGAGATAGAAGTTATCAAGCCATCTTACCGCTTCGTGGTAAAATCTTAAACGTGGAAAAAGCCATGGAACATAAGATTTACGAAAACGAAGAGATTAGAAACATGTATACTGCATTGGGTGTAACAGTTGGTACACCTGAAGATCCAAAAGCATTGAACCTTACTAAACTTCGTTATCATAAATTAATTATTATGACCGATGCCGATGTGGATGGTTCTCACATTGCAACTTTGATTTTAACTTTCATCTTTAGATACATGAAAGAATTAGTTCAAAACGGTTATGTATATATTGCTCAACCACCTTTATACTTAGTCAAGAAAGGAAAGGATCAAGAATATGCATATAGCGAAGAACAAAGAAAAGGACTAATTGAAAAATTAGGTGGAGGCAAAGATGATTCAGTAACCATTCAAAGATATAAGGGTCTGGGTGAGATGAACGCTGATCAATTATGGGAAACCACAATGGATCCTAGCAGAAGAACTTTGAAGCAAGTAACCATTGAAAGTGCTGCTGAAGCAGATCGAATTTTCAGTATGTTAATGGGTGACGAGGTTGCTCCAAGGAGAGAATTCATCGAAACACACGCCAAATACGCAAAAATTGACGCTTAAATGATGATTTTTCACAATAAATAACCTACTTTCAATTAGAAATTTTCACTTTAAAATTTATACAAAATGGACACTTCAAAAATGATCAAAGCTTATTGCTTAAAAACTAAAGAAAAAAATGTACCAATGCATGATGCTGTAGTTACTAAAACTGCTAAAGGCGGTTATATGGCTGGTGGTCATGATGGTAAAGGAAATAAAATGGCGGCTATCTTAAGCGAAGCAAATGCTTTAAAAGCAATCGCTGATGGTGTTGCTAAGAAGGGTTTCTAGTTTAAAAGGACCCAAAAATAAAAAAGCTCTTAATTTATTTTAAGAGCTTTTTTATTTAACAACCCCACTGTGCATTTTCTGAAGCACTCGATGACAATCTTCCATTGTCGCAATATCTTTGATGACTAACACAAATAATTTACCCACTTGCTT
>CAZXWT010000110.1:3532-4605 GCA_964644475.1 uncultured Sediminibacterium sp.
ATATTTTCTACATAGCTATCTGGAATCATGATTTCCAAATCTGTATCAATGGTACAATCCTGCACATAATCATCTTGTTGACTAATCTCTTCTTGGAATAATGCTGCGAAATCTGAACGCTTTAATTCTCTTACTGCTTCCGCCAATATCTTTTGATACATTTCAAAACCAATCTCTACCATAAAACCACTTTGTTCACCCCCTAATAAATTTCCAGCACCTCGAATATCCAAATCACGCATCGCAATCTGAAATCCACTTCCTAATTCACTAAACTGTTCCAATGTTTGTAATCTTTTTCTTGAATCATCTGGTAAAGTACTTATTGGAGGTGCCAATAAATAACAGAAAGCTTTTTTATTACTTCTACCTACCCTACCTCTTAATTGATGCAAATCACTTAAACCAAATTGATGAGCATTATTGACTATAATCGTATTCACATTAGGAATGTCTACTCCACTCTCTACAATATTAGTACATACTAATACATCGTATCTTCTTTCTATAAAATCTAAAATCTTTTCTTCTAATTGATGACCTTCTAATTGACCATGTGCATACCCAATACTTAAATCGGGACAAAGTCTTTGAATCATTGCACACATTTCCGCCAAACCTTGCACTCTATTATGTATAAAAAATACCTGCCCACCTCTTTCAGTTTCAAAATAGATGGTCTCTCTAATAACATCTTCATGAAATACTTGTACTTCTGTATGAATAGGTTGTCTATTGGCAGGAGCTGTATTAATAATGCTCAAATCTCTTGCACCCATTAAACTAAAATGCAAGGTTCTTGGAATAGGTGTTGCAGTCAATGTTAAACAATCTACCGTGGTTCTTAAAGTTTTTAATTTCTCTTTATGTGCTACCCCAAATTTTTGCTCTTCATCAATCACCATTAATCCTAAATCTTTAAACTGAACATCTTTACCCAAAATACCATGCGTACCCACTAATATATCAATCTTACCTTCTTTTACTTTTTGAATGGTTTCTTTTTTCTGTGCAGCAGTTTTAAATCGATTGACATAGTCCACTGTTACAGGGAAGTCTTTTAATCTTTCTTT
>CAZXWT010000111.1:0-1243 GCA_964644475.1 uncultured Sediminibacterium sp.
GGCATACAACCATCTTCCCTCCATACTTCGTTGCTGGTGCGATCTTCTCTGGATTCGCGATGGTACAAAGTTTGTTGGTGATTGTAAGAAAAGTATTTGGACTAGAAGATTATATTACCATTGGTCACATTGACTTAATGAATAAGGTAATTGTATTAACTGGTTCTATTGTAGGTATCGCTTACTTAACAGAATTGTTCATGGGTTGGTACTCTCAAAATAAATATGAAGGATATACTTTCTGGTATTCTCGTGCTTATTTATTTAGCCCTTATGGTTGGAGCTATTGGGGTATGATGGCTTGTAACGTAATCTCTCCACAAATTTTCTGGAGCAGAAAAATGAGAAGAAATGTATTTGTTACTTTCTTCATGAGCATCATCGTAAATATCGGTATGTGGTTTGAGCGTTTTGTAATTATTGTAACTTCTTTATATCGTGACTACTTACCTTCTAGCTGGTCTGTTTATTACAGCCCTACTATTTGGGAGATTGGTTTTTACTTAGGAACCTTCGGTTTATTCTTTACTTGTTTCTTCTTATTCGCTAAATACTTCCCAGTAATTGCGGTAGCAGAAATTAAGTATGTATTAAAACGCAGTGGTGAATCTTATAAACCAGGTATGTCAACTTTAGAAGCGGAGACAGCAGAAGAGTTTGCACATAATCACGCTCATTAATTTAGAATATAGAAATAGAAATATATGGCACAAAAGAAATTTGTAGTAGGTTGTTTTGATGATGAAGCAACTTTATTTCCAGCAGTGAAGCAAGTGCGTAACGCTGGTTATAAAATCAAAGATGTGTACACACCTTTCCCGGTGCATGGTTTAGACCACGCTTTAGGAATGCGTGAGACTAGCTTACACACTGCGGGCTTTATCTATGGTATCACTGGAACCACTACAGCAATCAGCGCTATTAGCTGGATCTTTACAAAAGATTGGCCTTTAAATATTGGTGGTAAACCACATTTTGCTTTACCAGCATGGATCCCGATCATATTTGAATTGACTGTATTATTTGCAGCAGTAGGTATGGTATTGACTTTTTGTTATTTATGTCAATTAGCACCAGGTGTTAAGAAACATCATTTTCATAAAAGAGCTACAGACGATTTATTTGTAATGGTAATTGAATGCACTGACAAAACCAATGCAGACGATTTACAAGCATTATTAAAATCGAATGGTGCTGTGGAAACTGAAACACAAATAGCAGAAGACGGATGGTGGTTTGGTAC
>CAZXWT010000111.1:1343-4587 GCA_964644475.1 uncultured Sediminibacterium sp.
AATTATAAAAGAACTCGAATGAATAAATTTTTAGCAATCACATTTTTAACTGCAGTAGTTGTATTAACTAGCTGTAGCGATGTTAAGCGCAAGCCAGGTTCTATCTATATGCCAGATATGGCGTATAGCCGTGCGTATGAATCTTATGCTGATCATAGCAACTTGAAAGAAAAAGGTATTAACTACGATAATCGTCCAGTAGCTGGAACTATTGCTCGTGGTCAAGAAATGCCTTTCCCTTATGCTAAAGATGCTGCAGGTGATACTACTAATTATACTTTGTCTAAATCTGTTGTGAATCCAATTGATTCTTTAACAGAAGCACAAGCGAAAGAAGCAGAGCGTTTATATTTAATTAACTGTGGTATTTGTCATGGCGCAAAATTAGATGGTAACGGTCCTTTGTATAAAGATGGTAATGGTCCTTATGCTGCTAAGCCTGCTATGTTAGTGGGTGATGCAAAATATGAGAACATGCCTGAAGGTCAAATGTTTTATTCAGTAGCATACGGTAAGAACTTAATGGGTTCTTATGCTTCTCAATTAAGCAAGCACCAAAGATGGATGGTGATTAAATATATCAAGAACAAACAAGCAGCTGCAAAAGCTTCTAAATAAAAATTTTTAAAAGAGAAAAGATGGCATCTATTAAAGAGCAATTCGAAATTCCTGGTACGCTGAAAACTTGGGCCTATGCTTTAATCGGCATTGGCGGAGCTGCCTTATTGTATGGTATGTTTACAAAAGGCTTTAGTACCGATGAGCATGAGCAAGTGCACTTTTGGGGTACTTTAATGTACAACACTATTTTCTGGACCTTAGTGTGTAACGCTGCGATGTTCTTTATTTGTTTTAGCACGATGGCACAAGCTGCTTGGATGCAATCTTTCAGAAGAATTGCAGAAGCTATTTCTACTTTAGTACCTGTATTTGGTACCATCACTTTTGCAGTGTTGATGTATGTAGTGTTAGGAGATAAGCATCATATCTACCATTGGTTAGATCATGAAGCGGTGATGAACGATCCTATCTTAAAAGGTAAGACTGGATTTTTGAATCCTACTTTCTTTATTGTATGGACTACTTTGACTATTTCTTTATGGTCATACTTTGGATATAGAATGCGTAAAATCAGCAACGAAGCAGATCAAGGTCCAATGGATGCTGAAACTGCAAAAGCTTTTAATATTAAGAGCATGGTGGGTGCTGGTTTCTTCTTAGTATGGTTTGGTTTAACGGTAGCTTCTACTATTCCTTGGTTATGGTTAATGAGTATCGATGCACATTGGTATTCTACTATGTATAGCTGGTATACTTTTGCTAGTTCTTTCGTAGCAGGTATGTCTTTAGTAGCATTATGGTTAATCTACATGAAGAACAAAGGATATATGGAATTGTCTAACAGCGAGCACTTACACGATATGGGTAAGTTCATGTTTGCTTTCTCTATCTTCTGGACTTATTTATGGTTCTCTCAATACATGCTTATTTGGTATGCGAATATTCCTGAAGAAACAGTTTATTTCAAGCACAGAGTACAAGGTGCTTATAAGCCTATCTTCTTCTTAAACTTAATTGTAAACTTCTTAGCACCTTTATTAATCTTAATGAAGCGTTCTGCTAAACGTAATTTTACTTTAATGGCTTTAATGGCTGTATTAATATTATTCGGTCACTGGGTAGATTTCTATCAAATGGTGATGGGAAGTTTAATGAAAGAGCACGTGAGTTTAGGTTGGTTAGATTTTGGAGTGTTGACTTTCTTTGTGGGCGTTATGATTTTGATGACTGCTCGTGCATTGGCAAGCAAGCCTTTGATCGCGAAGTATCATCCTTTCTTAAAAGAAAGTATTATTCACCACACTTAATTTTAAAATATTTATAAGAATACGATTATGAGTTTATATTTATCCATAGCAATCATCGTTCTCATTTTTGTGGTGATTTTCCAAATTGCCAAGGCGAGTGAGTATGTTTCCATTTTGAAAGGGGAAGAAGCAAGTCGTAAACAAAACAACAAGATCAATGGTTTCTTGATGATCGTGTTTTTAGTATTAGGATTTGTGGGAGTGTATGTTTGTAATGAACTTTTGTATAATAAAACACAATTAGCACAAGGTGCAGCGAGTGTTCAAGGAGAGAAAGTAGACCAAATGCTTTGGATTACTTTAACCATCACTGGTATTGTATTTGTTGTTACACAGGTTTTATTATTCTGGTTTGCTTATAAATACCAAGAAAACGAAAACAGAAAAGCTTTCTTCTTTGCACATAGTACTAAGTTGGAGTTAATCTGGACTGCAATTCCTGCGATCACTTTAACGGTGTTGGTCATCTTTGGTTTAAGAAACTGGTTCTTCTTTACTGGTGAACCACCAAAAGATGCGATGGTTGTGGAAGTAACTGGTAAGCAATTTGGATGGATCTTCCGTTACCCAGGACACGATAATATCTTTGGTAAAAAATATTATAAAAATATTGACCCAGCTACTAACTCTGTTGGTATTATCTGGGATGATAAATATTCTCAAGACGATATCTTAACAGAGCAAACAATGTATGTAGTAAAAGGCAAGCCTGTTAAATTAATCATCGGTTCTAGAGACGTTGTGCATGACGTAGGTTTAACACATTTCCGTTTGAAGATGGATGCAGTTCCTGGTATCCCAACAACTATGTGGTTTACGCCTAAGTATACTACTAAAGAAATGAGAGAGAAAACTGGTAATCCAAATTTTGCATACGAGATTTCTTGTGATCAAATGTGTGGTAACGGTCACTATTCTATGAAAGGTATTATTGAAGTAGTTGATCAAGAAGAGTATGATTTATGGATGGCAAAACAAAAGCCTCAATACTTCACAGCATTTCCTGAGAAAGATCCTACAGCAGTTGCAACTCCAGTTGTAACAGATAGCACAGCAACAGCAAAAAAATAATTAAGAAACATTTTATAAAATAACGGTATGAGTCACGAAGCAACTTTACATGGACACGATAGTCATGGTCACGATGATCACGGACATCACGAACACCATGATACATTCTTAACTAAATATGTATTTAGTCAAGACCATAAAATGATCGCGAAGCAATTCTTGATCACTGGTATGGTATGGGCTGTACTAGGTGGTTTAATGAGTGTACTTTTCCGTTTGCAATTAGGTTATCCTGATGCAAGTTTCCCTTGGTTAGAATCTATCTTGGGTAAATGGGCAAAAGGTGGTCAAATTACACCAGAAGC
>CAZXWT010000112.1:0-4582 GCA_964644475.1 uncultured Sediminibacterium sp.
TGTACCCTCATTTCGGTGAGGGTACATCTTTTACCTATGAATACCCCTAATCAAGCAAAAGAAGTTCTAGAAGGTAATTGGAGAGATGGATATACAATTCCTTCTTCAACCTTATATCCCTTTCAATGGAATTGGGATGCCGGATTTCATGCTTTAGGGTGGATGTATTTAGATGTAAATAAGGCAATACAAGAAGTGAATGCACTATTTACTGGTCAATGGAAAAATGGAATGTTACCGCATATAGTTTTCCATAAAGAAGACGAAAATTATTTTCCAGGGCCGGCTGAATGGGAGGTGAATAAGTCTCCAAATAGCCCAGCTAACATTAAAACTTCTGGGATTACTCAATTGCCTGTATTTGGCTTTTTTCTTGAAAGAATGGATCAAGTTGCCGAAACAAAAGGCATCGATATTACAAGTTTTATCAAAGATATTTTTCCTAAGGTGCTGCATTTTCATCAATATTTATACGATCATCGAGATCCTATGAAAGAAGGATTGCCATTTGTATTACACAATTGGGAATCAACAGATAATTCACCTATATGGGATGAAATATGGGATACAATGAATGTAGAAAATGCTAGAGAGGTAGGGCATCTTAGAAAAGATTTGAAAAAAGTGGACTCTTCAATGAGGCCAACTAATGAACATTATAAAAGGTATATCTATTTAATTGACTTACTTAAATCCAAGAATTACAATGAGTCGGATTTAATCAATCAGTATCCTTTTTTAGTTCAAGAAAACTTTTTTATTAGTTTATTAATTAGGTCGAACGAAGGTCTAATTAAACTTGCCAACAAATATGGCTTTGATGACTCTACAATAATAGAATGGCAAGAAAAGTCTAAGCAATCCTATATCAATAAATTTTGGGACGAGCAGAATGGGATGTTTTATCCATTTGATTTAAATAAGAATAAGCTTATTAAGAAAGATATTGTAGGTGGTTTAATTAGTTTGTTTGCTGGTATACCTACAAAAGAACAAGCAAATAAATTGGTTAAAAAAATTGAGAATGAATTTATAAAAGATGGCGACTGGTTTATGTGCCCATCTTATAGTGCTAAATCTGAAGATTTCGATCCTAAAAAATATTGGCGTGGTCCGTTATGGCCTAATGTAAATTGGTTATTGTACCACGGTTTAAAAAAGTATGGCTTTGATCAATTAGCCAATAAAATAAAAGATCAAACAATCTATTTAATAGAGCAGGTAGGCATGTATGAATATTTTGATCCAAGGCCAAATAGTGTTATTCCACTGGGACAAAAAGGCTTAGGAGGATTGAATTTTTCATGGACTGCAGCGATTTATCTAGATTTTAAAAATAACTCAGTAATATTATAATATGTCAACATTAACAAAGACTGACACTGTAGATACTTTAAAAGAAATTTTAGCCAATAATTGGCGTGAAGGATATACCATTCCAAGTGCAAGACTGTATCCATTTCAATGGAATTGGGATTCAGGTTTTATTGCTATTGGCTTAAGTTATTTTGATCAAGCTAAAGCCATTGAAGAAATTAGACACATGTTTAAAGGACAATGGTCCAATGGTATGTTGCCACATATTGTATTTCATCAATCCAACGAAAACTATTTTCCTGGACCAGAAGTATGGCAAATTAATAAATCTGCTTTTCATTCACTAGTTATTCCTACCTCGGGTATAACTCAGCCACCTGTATTTGGTTTTGTGATTGAAAGGATGCATGAACAAATGTCTAGTTATCCTGGTTGGATGGAATTTTTGGAAGAAATTTTTCCTAAAATTGTCGCTTTTCATAGATATCTATATCAATATCGTGATCCACAAAACGAGGGCTTGGTATATATTCAACATAATTGGGAAAGTGGAACAGATAATTCTCCAATTTGGGATGAGATATTTGAAAACATGGATGTTTCAAAAGCAAGAGATGTGTCACATTTAAGAAAAGACAATAAAAATGTAGATGCAGCAGAAAGACCTACAAATGAACATTATAAGAGATACATTCACTTAATAGATCTTTTTGTGGAAGCTAATTATGAAGATCAATTAATTGCAAAATCTTCTCCATTTTTAGTACAAGATGTTTTATTCAATTCAATGTTGGTAAAATCTAATACTAGTCTAATTAAAATTGGTCAATTATTAAAAAAAGATACAACGGAATTAGAAAAGTGGAATAAGAAAACCATTGACTCAATGAATAAGAAATTCTGGGATGAAGAGACTGGTTTTTATTATGCCTATGATTTAAGAAATGAAAAAAGAATTCCTATAAAGGTATCTTCTGGATTTATGCCATTGTTTGCTGGAGTAGCTTCTGCTTCTCAAGCTTTATCCTTAGCGAAACATTTAAAAAGCTCATTTTCAAAAAATGAAGATTGGTATTTATGTGCATCTTGTGCATTTGAAGAACCGTCATTTAATCCAGTAAAGTATTGGAGAGGGCCAGTTTGGATCAATGTAAACTGGATGCTATATCATGGTTTACAATCTTATGGATATAATGAAGAAGCAATTATAGTTAAAGAAGATTCCCTAGCTTTAGTCGAAAATTTCGGCTCTTTTGAATATTTTGATCCTAGACCTGAAGATGAGTTTAATCAAAAAAGAGGTATTGGAGCAGATCTTTTCTCTTGGACAGCAGCATTGTATTTAGACTTTATTTATAATCATCAAAAATTTTAGCATGAATTATATTGATTACAGCATTGTGGTATGTTATTTTATTGCGATGATATGGATGGGAATGAGATTTAAAAAAAGTGAAAAAAATACTGAATACTTTTTAGGTGGTAAGGGATTTGGTTGGTTTTCGCTTTGTATGTCTACCATGGCAACACAATTATCTGTAATCAGTTTTGTTTCTGCACCTGCATTTGTTGGATTAAGGACTGGAGGGGGAATGCAATGGTTAACTTTCGAATTCGGTGTTCCATTGGCAATGATTATATTAATTGCTTTCATTGCTCCAGCATTATATAGATCATCTGTTGTAAGTGCATATGCATTTTTGGAAAAAAGATTTAATACTTCATCTAGATTATTATTGAGTTCTGTTTTTTTAATCAGTAGATCTTTTGCGACTTCTGTAACGGTGTATGCTGTTTCTTTGATATTAACATCTATTTTGAAAATTTCTTTTACTCAAACCATCTTTATTATTTCAATTGTAACCATTATATATTCATTGGAAGGTGGAATGAAAGCAATTGTTTATAGTGAAGTGGCTCAGATGATCATTAAAGTAATTGGCATATACATTATTATTTATTTTGGATTCAAGCATTTAGGAGGCTGGGATAATTTTGTCCAACATGTAGACACTACCAGATTAAATGTTGTAAGATTCAGAGATGCAGGATTTGATGGCAAAGAGTATGGGTTTTGGCCTATGCTATTAGGGGGGATATTCTTGTATTGTTCTTATTATGGTACAGATCAGTCTCAAGTGCAAAGAATACTTTCTTCTAAAGACGAGAAAACAGTGAAGAAACTATTATTATTTAATGGCTTATTTAGATTCCCTATTACCTTGAGTTATTGTTTTGGTGGATTGATTCTAGGAACACTAGTGAGTTTAGATGCCAACTTCGCAGCTCAAATTCCTGCTAATAAGCCTGATTTAATGATCCCTGTTTTTATTACCAATTACCTTCCACATGGAATTATAGGAATTATCATTGTTGCTATAATTGCAGCAGCAATGTCTGCATATAGTTCAAATATTAATTCTTTGGCTGCAATTAGTATGGAAGATTTTATTTCTAGAAAATGGAAAGTTCCTGAAACTAAATATGTAATGTATTCAAAGTTATTAGCACTTTCTTGGGGAGTCATTACTTTGATTTTAGCATTTTTCATGGGAAATATCGCAAAGACGGTTATTGAGGCAATCAATAAAATCGGCTCTGTATTTTATGGTCCTGTTGTTTGCATGTTCTTACTCGCCATCTTCACTAAAAAAGTTCAAGCAAGAAGTGCCAATATTGGTGTGATAACTGGAGTTCTAGTGAATTTAATTATGTGGATTTTCTTCAAGAATATATTTTGGTTCTGGTGGAACATAATTGGCGCTGCTGTTACATTTATTGTAGCAATGGGATGCCACTATTTGTTTTTCAATCAACAAACTGATCATAATACTTTCGTTATAGAGAATGAGCCATTTAAAAAGGCCTTGTTTACAAAAGAAACTGCTATTTTATTTAGCTTTTTCATATTAATATTTAGTCTTTGCTATTACCTTACTACACTTTCATTATAGTAAATTGAATGTATGAAAGTGCTCATAGCAATCGATAAGTTTAAAGAAAGTTTGACTAGTCTTGAGGCGTCAAAGATTATTGCAAAAAGTATACATTCTGCCAATCCAGCTATTAAAACAACTATTTTGCCTATTGCAGATGGGGGAGATGGATTCGCTGAAGTATTAAAATATTATTTGAAAACAAAGACAGTCAATGTTAAATCCTTTGATCCCTTATTTAAACCTTTGAAAGGTAGATATGAATGGGATGCTTCAAGTAAAACTGCTATTATTGAAATGGCAGTTTGTTCAGGTTTAGCACTTTTACA
>CAZXWT010000113.1:0-4579 GCA_964644475.1 uncultured Sediminibacterium sp.
GGATGGCTCATTAAGTCTTTCCAAAACAAAATACTATCTCCAGTCAATTTTGTAAAATTGCTTAAAGCTCCTGTTTGTAAATAAAAGCCATAATTATCTTTAGTTGGGAAAGGGAAGCCACTAGGTCCAATAGTAGTTGGTTTAGGTCTTGGTTTTCCAAAACCTGTATAGAAATTAAATGCATCTAATAACATAAATGCACCATTGTGATGAAAATCATCTCCTAAAAACCACTCACTCACTGGCGCTTGTGGGCTTACTGCTTTCAATGCTGGATGATTACTATGTGCAGCCATATTAGCATAGAAGCCAGGATAAGAAGTTCCAAAAACACCTACATTGCCATTATTATTTGGAATATTTTTAACCATCCAATCAATTGCATCATAAGCGTCTGAAGATTCATCTATTTCATTTCCTTTTTTATTTGGGTTGAATGGTCTAACATCTTGGAATATGCCTTCGCTCATCCATCTTCCTCTAACATCTTGGATAATGTATATGTATTTTTCTTTAAAAAAATATTTTCTCGGGTTATTCCAGATAGCAGCAAATTTATCTTCTCCATAGGGTGCACATGAATATGGAGTTCTGGTAATGATTATTGGATGCTTTTCTGAAACATCTTTTGGAGCGTAAATAGTAGTAAATAATTTTACTCCATCACGCATTGGAATCATTACTTCTTTCTTGGTATAATTGTTTACTACCCAAGTTGAGTCTATGTCTTGTGCAGCTGCAAAAAATGGTAATACAAATAGTAGTATGAATAATTTTTTCATTGTTTTATTTTAAAAGACTTCCGTAAATAATATTTTCAATTTTGCCTCTTAAGTCATCGTGAGAATTAGGCGTATGTTGTGTCATGATCAATACAATTAAATTTTCTTTTGGATCTGCCCAGTAATTGGTGCCATAATATCCACCCCAAGAAAAAGATCCAGCGCTTCTTAAATTTCTTTCAGCGCTTTTTGCAGAAGTCACTGAGAATCCTAGACTAAAATAATCTTCTCCTTCTTTTTGAAAATCTAACTGATGACCTAACATTACTTCTACCGTTCTTGGACTTAAAATTTGGTGTCCATTGTATTTGCCTTTGTTCAATAACATGTCTAAGAAAATAGCATAGTCAAATGCAGTTGAAGACAATCCAGCACCTCCAGAAAAATAGGTTTTAGCTTTTAAAGGGTAATTGGAATTAATTTTTCTAAAATTTTCAGGCCATTCAATAATTTCCTTTTGCTCATTTTCTGTGTATACAGCTGGCATTCTATTAGCTTTAGTAGCTGGTACATTGAAATAAGTATCTTTCATACCCATTGGTTCAAAAATGAACTTATTGAAATAGGCTTCAAGGCTCATGCCACTTATAATCTCCACCACGGCACCCAATACATCGCTATTCAATCCATAAGTAAATTTTTCTCCTGGCTGATGTGCTAATGGCAATTTGCCTAATGCAGTCATTCGATCAACTAAGTTGGCGTCAAAATAACCTAATCCAGAAGGAATATTTGCTTTGTTATAAATGGCACTCATTTTGGAAGATCCAATATCTGTGTAGTCTATACCAGAACTATGTGTTAGCAAATCTCTAATGGTAACTTCTCTTTTTGCATCCACCACTGTATAGCTTGTATCTTTTGCATTATATTCATTAATCACTTTTTGTTTCTTAAAACTTGGAATATATTTTGAAAGATTGTCGTCTAAGTCTAATTTACCTTGTTCATATAATTGCATAATTGCCAAACTGGTTATGGCTTTGGATTGACTCATGATGCGGTATAAAGCATCAGCAGCCATTGGCTTTTTGGTTTTCTCATCTGCATAACCTAAGCCTTTATAATACACAACTTGATGATCTTTTACAACAATCACCGAGCTGCCAATTAGCCATCTATTTTTTACATATTGGTTAACGACACTATCAATTAGAGATAGTTTAACTGCACTAATTTTTGGATTTGTTTGAACAGTTGGTTGGAGTACTTGAGCATTGCTTGTTAAAACAATAAAACAAAGTACAATTAGGACGATTTTTTTCATATAGCAATTGTTGGTTTTAATTTTGTGCTGGGAACCATGTTCCAAATTTGGTCAAGTCTACATTACCTCCCGATAAAATAATACCTACTTTTTTTCCTTGGAACAATTCTTTATTTCTTATAGCAGCTGCAAATGGAACAACACAGCTTGGCTCTACTATTATTTTCATTCTTTCATAGATCAATCTTAATGCCGCTTTTATTTCTTCATCTGAAACTAGTAATATATCAGTTACATGTTCTTTAATGATTGCTAATGTTCTTTCTGATAGTGTTGTCATTAGTCCATCAGCAATGGTATTGATAAATGGGGCTTTCTCTACTTTTCCTGATTTAATACTCAAAATGGCGTCTGCTGCTCCTTCTGGTTCACCACCATATACTTTCATAGAGGGCTTATAATAATGCGCCCCAAGGCAAGTGCCAGATAATAAACCGCCACCACCCACTGGAGTAATAACAGCATCTAACTGAGGTACTTCTTGTAACAATTCTCTTACGCAGGTTGCTTGTCCTGTAATAACTCTATCATCATCATAAGGGTGTATAAATTCCGCGCCTGTTCTTTCCACCACTTCTTGTAAGGCAGTTTCTCTAGCTAATTGGTTTGCTTCACAAATAATCACTTCTGCTCCATATCCTCTAACTGCATCCACTTTTACTTGAGGGGAAGATTTTGGCATTACAATATATGCTTTGATACCTAGCATTTTAGCTGCGTAAGCTAGTGCTTGTGCATGATTGCCAGAAGAGTGAGTGGCTACGCCATTTTTCATTTGAGCAGCATCCAAACTTAAACTTGCGTTCATTCCCCCTCTAATTTTAAATGCTCCAATTTTTTGAAAATTCTCACATTTAAAATAGAACTGTATTCCAAACATCTCATCAATGCTTTTATTGGTCATCACAGGGGTATGATGAATATAGGAATCAATTCTTTCTGCTGCTTTTTCAATAGCCTCTTTTGTAATGCGCATAATGTCCTTTTTAATATTGTTTAGGGAACATGAATTTAACAATAAATGGTTATATTTAGTATCCCAACGATTGACTAAAGCTAAGTCTATGAAAAGCAATGTATTTTCAGAGCAAGAGATTGCCCAATACCATCAAGATGGCTATTTTATAGTAAAGAATTTCTGTTCTAAAGCCGAAGTAGATAAAATGTATACTACCGCATTGCAAGATGATGCGATGGCAAAAAATGCATTGGACTTAAACGATCAATCTGGAAAGAAAACCAAATTATCGTTATGGTTTACTCCAGGCAATGATGTATTTGGTTACTTAACTAGAAGTGAAAGAATGGTGCATAGGGTGGCACAATTATTAGATAGCAAATCGCCTGTTTGTCATTTTCATTCTAAACTAATGCAGAAAGAACCCAAAGTGGGTGGTGCTTGGGAATGGCACCAAGATTATGGTTATTGGTACAAAAACCAATTCATGTTCCCTGATCAATTAATGAGTGTAATGGTGGCGCTTACTCCTGCTAATAAAAAAAATGGTTGTATACAAGTAATTAAAGGTTCTCATAAATTAGGAAGGGTAAATCATGGTTTTGCTGGTGAGCAAGTGGGTGCAGACATGACCATGGTGAATAATGCTTTGCAGACAATGGAGTTGATATATGTAGAAATTGAACCAGGTGATGCATTATTTTTTCATAGCAATATTTTACATCGTTCTGCAGCCAATGAATCGGATCATCCAAGATGGTCGATTATTTCTTGCTATTCTTCTCAATCCAATTTAGCCTATAATGAAACTTCCACTTCATGGAAAGTACCTGTAAGTATCGTGCCGGATGAGGCTATTTTAATTTGGGAAGCAGAGGGCTTGGGCACAGCAGATTTTTTAAAGAAAGAAAATGATCCTGCATTAAAAGAAACAGGCTGGGAAAACAAATAGACTTATGTTATTATTAGGAATTGATATTGGAACTTCTTCTATTAAAGTAGCTATAGTGGATGCTACAACTAGTAACACTTTGGTGACGGTGCAATATCCAGAAACCGAATCTCCCATAAAAGCCTTGCAAGCTGGATGGGCAGAACAGGATCCAGCAATGTGGTGGGAACATGTTCAAGCAGCTATATTAAAAGCACATGCTACCAAGAAATATGATCCATCTAATATTGTATCTATTGGTATTGCATATCAAATGCATGGATTGGTGATCGTTGATAAAGATCAACAAGTGTTAAGAGACAGTATTATATGGTGTGATAGCAGAGCAGTAGCAATTGGCGATAAAGCCTTTCAAAAAATTAGTGAAGAAAAATCTTTAAGTCATTTATTGAACTCTCCAGGAAATTTTACTGCTTCTAAGTTGTCTTGGGTAAAAGAAAATGAGCCTGCTATTTTTGAAAAGATTGATAAAATTATGTTGCCTGGTGATTTTATTGCCATGAAATTATCTGGGTCTATTACCACTAGTATTGCGGCATTGTCTGAAGGTATATTTTGGGATTTTAAGAATAATGAAATCTCTAAAGATGTATTGAATTATTTTGGCTTTTCTACTTCTA
>CAZXWT010000114.1:0-4529 GCA_964644475.1 uncultured Sediminibacterium sp.
TATACAAGAGTGGAAAGAATTATCACTAAGTCTTTTATTGACCAACCTAAATATGTAAAAGAATCTAATTTAGTGAAATCACCAAACCGCATATACGAATATAGAAGTTACGAGAGCCCTACAGAGAATATGCATTTAAGAAAAGTACATATGTTTAACCAAGGGGGAGAAGTAGTTCTGTTTAAACGATTAAATTTCAATGCTATATTTTATTCAAAAGCTATTGCTGGTGCTAGAATGCCCAATTTAATCTACATGACTAGCTTTAATAATATGGATGACAGAAATGAGCACTGGAAAGCATTTGGTAGTTCACCAGAATGGCAAAGTATTTCTAATATGCCTAAGTACATGAACTCAGTTAACAGAAATGAGACTGTTTTAATGTATGCTAGAGACTATGCAGATTTTTAATGGACTAACTCCAACCCCATTAATTTAGCCAATTCCAATTTTGCATTACACAATTGATATTGGTATTGTAGTTGATTTAATAAAGCACGTTGATAGTCAGAATTGGTACTAGTCAATTCTACAGGAGTTGCTGTACCATTCAATAATTTAGCATTACTTAATTTTTGTGCCAAAGCTGCTTGTTCAATTTGCGTACCAGCGTTTTTAATTCTATTTTGATTGCTTTCAATATCTATTATAGCAGCCTTAATATCTTTTTCAAAATCATGAACCAAAGCAGTAGCACTAGTTTCTTGAATAGCTAAACCTTGCTCATGAATCTTTACTGCCTGTTTTATTTTTCCTCCATTAAATAATGGAACAGATAATCCAAGACCTGCATTGTAATTAAATCTTTGATCTTGTATTGCAGGTAAATAACCATTTCTAGAACCCACGCTTGCTTTCAATCCAACATAAGGTCTTGAGTTTAATTTACTTACTTCCAATTCAGCTTTAGCTATACCTACTTTATCTTTTGCAATGGCTAAACTTGGGTTATTCATTATAGCCAATTGTAATGCTTCTTCTGGTGTATAGTTTTTAATAGAAAAAGCTAATTCACTTTCATTTACTTTTTCTACTCCTGTAGCATAAGTCAATAAATTGGTTAATTTTTTCAAATTTGTCTCTACGTCAATTTTTCTATTATTCTCATTGTCAATTTTCGATTGAATAGTTAATAGGTCTAACTGTATGGCATTACCATTTTTCAATTGTGTTTCTATTACTTTTTTATTCTCGTTTAAAACAGCTAAAACTGTATTCTGTATTTCAATAGCTTTTTTTGCATAGATGATTTGAAAATACAATTGTGTTACTTGGTAAAACAAAGATTCTTTAAGTTGGGCTGCAACATGTTTAGAGGTTTGCAATTCCATTTTTGATTTTTCAATATTGGCTTTTAAACGACCAAAGTCCATTAAAGTATATACTCCGTTAATAGCAGCTCCATAATTATGCTCTGGAGCAAACTGGAACATCTTATCACCAAAAGCTACTTCTATTTTTGGTTGAACGTAGGCATAGCTAGCATCAAAATTGATATCTGGATAAGCATTCAATTTTGTCAATTGTAATTTTTCTTCAGACAATTGAACTGTCTGTTGAACTTCTTTCACTTTAGGAAAGTATACCAAAGATTGATTTAAAATATTTTGCAATTCACTATTCACTAAGTTTTGTGCCTGAGTGTTTGCAGAAATCAATACAATACTAGCAATAACTACTATAATTTTTTTCATACTTTTTATTTTAATGTGCTTCTGCCGCAGCTTCCATTGCAGCTTTGTCCATTTTTTTACTAGTTCTTAAAAAGAATACTAATGGTATAACCACTATAAAGAAAATACCTACTAATCTAAATGTATCTAGATAAGACAAATAATAAGATTGTCTATCAATAGACAAGTCAATTAGTTTATACGCTTTTTGTGTAGCTCCATGTACATCGCCCGTTTTGGCAATAATTCCTTGACTTATTGTGCCTACTCTTTCTTGCCAAGCAGCTCCGTCTGCAGGTATATGTGCTACTAAATTAGATCTATGTTTAAAATATTGTTGTGCTACATAATTGTTTGCCATGGCAATACCAAAAGCACCGCCCAATTGTCTAATCATATTATTTAAAGAAATGCCTGATGCATAATCTTTTGACTCAAGACCAACTACGGCTTGATTAATTAAAGGTAATTGGCTCATCGAAATACCAAAAGCTCTAATCAATAATGGCCAAAACCAATCCCATTTAGATGCATCTGGTGGCATTGCTGCACTATAAAATGCATATACTGCAAACAAACTAAAGCCAACAATTACAAATGGAATAGGGGTTACACCCTTACTCATTAATTTACCTATGATCGGCATCATGATGACGCCTGCCAATGTAGGTGGCAATAAAGAGATACCTGTTTCGAAAGCCGTATAGCCCATTACTCTTTGTGCTAAAACTGGGTACACAAACACTGAGGTAAATAAACCAAAACCTGCTACAAAAGTAAACACAGTGGTAAATGCGAGGTTTCGATTAGTGAGCACCCTTAGATTAACCGCTGGCTGTTTGATACTTAACTCATACCATATAAATAAGCCCAATCCCACAACCGCCAACATTGAACAGAAGCGTATTGTTTCACTGCTGAACCATTCCTCGGACTCTCCTCTTTCTAAAACATATTGCAAGCATCCAATTCCCACAGCTAATAATAAAATACCGGTATAATCTATTTTAATATTTTTCTTATTCTTACCCTCACCTTCTTTTTTATCAATAAAAGTAAATGCCAAGAATGTAGCGATGGCTCCAATTGGAATATTAATCATGAAAATTAAAGGCCAGCTATTGTTCTCAATAATCCACCCTCCTAGTGTTGGACCCAAAGTTGGACCTAACACAATACCCATTCCAAACAAACCGGCAGCCATGGGCCTTTCTTTAGGCTCAAAAGCATCAAAAAGAATAGCTTGAGATGTTGAGAGCAATGCTCCTCCTCCTACACCCTGAATAAATCTCCATATAATTAATTCAACCAAACTATCCGACTGTCCACACAAATAGGAGGCGGCAGTGAAAATAATCATGGAGACTATATAATAATTTTTTCTTCCAAAATACTCTGCAAGAAATCCAGTAAGTGGTATAATAATTACATTGGCAATAGCATAAGAAGTAATCACCCAGCTGATGTCTTCAATACTCACACCTAAACTTCCAGAAATATCCGTCAAAGCTACATTCACAATAGAAGTGTCTATCAGCTCCATAATAGCAGCTGATACAGTGGTGATTACGATAATAAATTTTGCAAATCCCTTTGGAGTAGCCATTAGATTATTTATCAACTGTTATAAAAACACTCATCCCTGCTCTTAATTTATTCTTGAATGCAGCTTGATTGTCTATTGAAATTTTGACAGGAACTCTTTGTGTAACTTTGATAAAATTTCCACTTGAATTATCTGGAGGCAATAAAGAAAACTTTGCACCTGTTGCTTCACTTAAACTAACTATAGTACCTTTTACATCTAATTCAGGGAATGCATCCACTCTAATTTTAACTTGTGTTCCTTCTTGTAAATAAGGTAATTGACTTTCTTTAAAATTGGCTACGATCCAGTAACTACTATCATTAACTATAGAAAACAAAGGGGTTCCAGCTTGCACATACTGTCCAACACTAATATTCTTTTTACCAATCTTACCAGTTATAGGTGAGGTGATTTTCGTATAAGATAATTTTAATTCTGTTTCTTTGATTCTAGTTTTCTTCATCTCAATCATTGCCGAAGCTCTATTCAAATTTTGCTTCAACACTTCAATTCTATTTTTTGCAGTGGCTAAATCGGTTTGAGCATTTGCTAATTCTTGATTAGCACTAGCTAATTGAAATTCAGTTTCTTCAACTTGTTTTCTTGTAATAGCTTGTTCTTTAAATAAATTTTGATCTCTCTTTAAATCATTGTTAGATTTCTCTTGGCGTATTTTTTTTAGATCAATTAGGCCTTTATTAGTTTGTAAAGAAAGAATTGCATTAGCTAATTGCGCCTTTGCGTTGGCAAGATCCGCATTTGCCTGAAGCAAATCAGCTTGTTGTTCTTCTAATTGCATTCTTAAATCAGCATCATCTATTTCTACTACTAATTGATTTTGTGCAACTGAATCAAAATCTTTGATATCTAATGTTTTTACATAGCCGCCCACTCTTGTTAAAACAGGTACAATGGTAGTTTCAATTTGTGCATTATCTGTTGTTTCATGTGTTAAAGAAAAAATGATTTTTCTTGCACCAAAAAAAAGGGCCACGCCAATTAAAGCTCCAATAACTATTTTTCTAATAGTTGCTGCTTTATTGCTTGATTGATTCTGCTCCATTATATAATCTTGATTTAATGTTAAATTGTAGCGATTAGAAGTTGCAATTTACATTAAATAATAGGATTATTTGAAGCTAAATGATAAGCGAATCAAATTGTTTATTTAATAATCTCGTTAAATTCTAATCTTTCCCCATCGGGGCCAGCAATATTAAAATACTTACAGCCCTTTTGCCAAAATTGTAAAAATACAGGGGCAG
>CAZXWT010000115.1:0-4504 GCA_964644475.1 uncultured Sediminibacterium sp.
TATAACCACCTACTTGAACACCTATATGTTGAAGTCCGTAATTACCCGCATTTTGGATACTATCTGCAAGTCCTTTTTTTATAATTTTAATTTTCATGCATTACATTTTTTTCAATGAATTAAATTCTGCTAATGTAATAGCATAAAAAGAAACCAAATCACCTGGAGCAAACATTGCTAAATTAATCGGATCAAAAATAGTAAGTGGGGTTCTTCCAATTATTTGCCATCCACCTGGCGCATCCTTTGGATAAATTCCTGTCTGAGCGCCAGCAATACCAACACTTCCAGCATAAACAAGGGGTCTTGGTTTTGGATGTCTAGCCACCTGAATGGTTTTATCAACTTCTCCCATATAGGCAAAGCCAGGCATAAATCCCAAACAAAATACACGATAAGTTTTTGAGCAATGAATTTGAATAATTTCTTCTATTGATTTATTTTTTTCTTTTGCTATTTTTTCTAAATCAATTCCAAAATCTAGATCATAACATACAGGCACTTTTATTGTTTTAGTGGTCAATTCAAATGAAGTATTTTCTTGCTTCAACTGAATGAATTCTTTTATAAATGATTGTGCAAATTCATTTAAACTTATTTCTTTGTTTTTCTGATTTAACAAAACTTGTAATTCAACAATATCATAAACAATAGTCAATGTATGATAGGCAGGAATATAATCTTTGAATGCATTTATTTTTTTTCTTTGAATAAATTGATTCAAAGCATGCACTTCCATATTAATTTGGAGATCCATTTTTTCGTTTAATGAAAAAACGATTGCATGATCTCCTAAAAGATGCATTTGCCATTGATGAATTGTATCGTTATCGTTCAAAATCATTGCTTTATCAAAAGTAGGGGCTTTGTTTTACCTTTTTTTTGAATTAATTCTACAATTTATGTGTACTATATACACAATAACTAATTTTCATTAGTGTAATAAGTACACAAACGATTGAAATTTTTTTAAAAAACTTATGCAAAGGTTTGCAAAAGTTAAGAATCTGTTATATTATTGGTACACGATTGTATTAAAATTTAAAAATCAAACCCGAACACTATGCGAAAATTCCTACGTTTAATTACGGTTCCTTTGCTGTTATTGGGTCTTGTTGCTAACGCACAAACAAGAACAATTAAAGGACAAGTAGTTTCAGCTAAAGACGGTAAAGCCGTTGCTGGTGCTACAATTTCTGTGAATGGACAAAAAGTCTCTGCACTTTCTGGAGACGATGGTTCATTTGCAGTAAATGCAACAGGTAATGTTACATTATCAGTAAAGTCTGTTGGCTTTTCTGATAAATCAGTTGCCGTTGCTGGATCTCAAAACACAGTTAGAGTTGCTCTAGCTGAAGAAGCATCTCAATTATCTGAGATCGTTGTAACAGGTTACACTGCACAAAAGAGAAAAGAAATCACTGGTGCGGTTTCTGTTGTTAACGTAAAAGACATGAAGTCAGTTCCTTCTGGTACTGCAGAACAAATGTTACAAGGTCAAGCATCTGGTGTAACTATCATTGGTTCTGGTAGCCCAGGTGAACCTTCTAACGTGTTTGTACGTGGTATCACTTCATTCGGTAACTCAACTCCATTAGTAATCGTGGATGGAGTACAATCAGCTCCTGGTGACTTGAGCTTGTTCCGTGATTTATCTGCAAGTGATATTGAATCAGTTCAAGTATTGAAAGATGGTCAAGCGGCTATCTACGGTGCTAGAGGTTCTGCGGGTGTTATCATTGTAACTACAAGAAAAGGTAGAGGTAAGCCATCTATCACTTACGAGTCTTACTATGGTGTTCAAATGCCTAAGACTGGTAACGTATGGAATAAGTTAGATACTAAAGGTATGGCAGACTTATTCTGGTTAGCAGCTAAAAACTCTCAACAAGATAAAAATGGTGTAGTAACTTCTGGCCAATATGGTACAGGTACTTCTCCAGTAATCCCTGATTATATTAAGTATGGTTCTAAGTCTGGTTATACTGGACCTGTGGATTTAACTAAATATAATAACGATTATTCTAAAGGTGATATCTTCTTAATCGTTCCAGCTAACAAAACTGGTACTGATTGGTGGAATGTATTAATGAGTAATGCTCCAATGCAAAGTCATACAATCACTGCATCTGGTGCTGCTGAAAAGTCTACTTATTTATACTCTTTAAACTATTTAGATCAACAAGGTACTTTGTTAAATACTTACTTAAAGCGTTATACTGCTAGAGTAAATACTTCTTGGAATATCAAAAACAATATTCGTATTGGTGAAAACATGACTGTTTTCTACAAAGACAATCCAAGAATTGGTAATAACCAAGAAGGTAACGATATCAATAACACAGCTTGGGAACAACCAATTATCCCTGTATTAGATGCAGGTGGTGGTTTTGGTGGTACAGCTGGTTCTCAGTTAGGTAACTCTTCTAACCCGTATGCAAATCGTATGCGTGCTAAAGACAACAAAAACCATAACTGGCAAGTTCAAGGTAATGTGTATGCAGAAGTTGATTTTGCTAAGCACTTTACTGCAAAAACTGTATTTGGTGGTCGTATCGATAACTATTATGGTTTCTATCATAACTACCGTTCTTATGAGAATGCAGAAAATGGTTCTTCTAACGGATATGGTGAATATGGTGGTTACAACAACAACTACAACTGGACAAACACTTTGAACTACTCTAATGTGTTCAAAGAAAACCACAGTTTAAAATTAATGGCTGGTTATGAGATGTTAAAAGTTTCTGGTCGTCAAGTAGGTGGTTCTAGAGTAAACTATTTCTCTGATAACACTGATTACTTGAGCTTGAATACTGGTTCTCCAATTGGTCAAAACAACTATTCTAACTACTATAAGCAAACTGGTACTTCTATCTTAGCTAAGATCGATTACGCTTTCAAAGACAAATATTTAATTGGCTTGAATGGTCGTCGTGATGGTAGCTCTGTATTCGGTCCAAATAAGCGTTATGGTAATTTCTGGTCAGCTTCTGCTGGTTGGATGATCTCTCAAGAAGATTTCTTCAAAAATGTTAAAGGTATCAATTCATTAAAATTACGTGGTAGCTATGGTATCTTAGGATCTATCTCTAACGTAAGTGCATTGAACCAATATACATTATATGGTGGATCTGGTGGATCTTCTTACTATGACTTATTCGGTACTAGTAATTCTACAGTGATGGGCTTCTATGCTACTAACTTAGGTAATACAAATACTGGATGGGAAAGAGATAGAATCTTAGATATCGGTTTTGATGCGACTGTTTTAAACAACAAGTTAGACATCTCTTTTGACTGGTATGAAAAATCTATCGATGGTTTATTGTTCCAAGACCAAGCTCCTGCTGTAGTAGGTGTGGGTTCTCAATTACCACAGGTTAACATCGGTGATATGAAAAACACTGGTATTGACTTAGGTTTGAACTATCGTGGAAAAATCAACAACGATTTAAGCTACACTATTGGAGCTAATATCGGTGCTTACAAATCTACTATCGTTAATATTCCTGGTGCTGCTGGTTTCTTCGAAGCTGCTGGTACGCACAATACAGGTAATCAAGTTAGAAACGCAATCGGACATCCAGTAGGTTCTTTCTTCGGTTACAAAATTGCTGGTATCTTCAAAGATGCTGCTGATGTAGCTGGTTGGGCGAAAGAGCAAGACGCTGCTCCAGGTCGTTTCAAATATGTTGACGTAAATAAAGATGGTAAAATCACAGATGCTGATAGAACTTTCTTTGGTAATCCAAACCCTGATTTCACAATCGGTTTAAACTTAGGATTAACTTACAAGAAGTTTGATGTATCTGCTGTGATTTACGGTTCATTCGGTAATGATGTATTGAATGAAACTCGTTACTTCCAAGATTTTGTACCTCAATTCCAAAACTCTAAGAGCATCCCTGTATTAACTCAATCATGGTTACCTGCAGACAGATCTAAGCCAAGAGCTGAGTGGACTGCTGTAAACCCTAATGCTAAATACCCAATCGCAGAAAACGATTCTTGGTTCAGCACTAACGGTGTTATCAATGATTTCTATATGGAAGATGGTTCTTATGTAAGAGTTAAGCAATTAAGTATTGGTTACACAATTGATCCTGCAACTTTAAAGCGTTACGGAATTGATAAGGCTCGTATCTATTTACAAGGTGCGAACTTATTTACGTTCACTAAGTACTCTGGTTTAGATCCAGAAGTAGCTGGTAGTTCTGTATCATTTGGTGTTGATTATGGTGTTTATCCTCCATCAAAACAATTCAATGTTGGGGTAAGCCTTACTTTCTAAATTATTTAATTGAAAACTAATTACACTATGAAAAAATATAACTTAAAACATATAATCCCAGTGGCGCTTTCTTCTCTGGTGATCTTATATGCTTGTAATAAATCTTACTTGGAAGTACCAGCGGCTGGCGCCTTAAGCCAGGACGTGTTGGCTAACAAAGTATGTGTTGAAGCCCTAATAGTAGGTGCTTATTCAATATTAGATGGTGAG
>CAZXWT010000116.1:0-4476 GCA_964644475.1 uncultured Sediminibacterium sp.
AGAAAAATATGCAGCAAAATATGAAATCAATATGTTGCGTTGTATTTTCTGTGGTCTTTGTGAAGAAGCTTGTCCAAAAGATGCTATTTATTTAAGTGAAACTTTTGCGCCAGCAAATTATACTCGTAAAGGTTTTATTTACGGTAAAAACGATTTATTAATTCCTAATCCTACTACAGAAGCAGCAGCTTTTGCAGCAGCTAAAGGAGTAGAAGCCTAATTATATGAACACATTAGATATTTTATTTTACGCATTATCTGCTTTCGCTATTGTAAGCGCGATAATGGTATTAATTAGTAAGAATCCAATTCACAGTGTACTTTGGTTGATCTTGGTATTCTTTGCAATTTCCGGACATTATATTTTATTGAATGCACAGTTCTTAGCAATAGTGAATATCATTGTTTATGCCGGCGCCATCATGGTATTGTTCTTATTTGTCATCATGTTGATGAATGTCAAAAAAGACAAAGAGCCTCAAAAGCAAAATTTAGTAAAATTCATTGGAGTAATTGCAGGCGGTAGTTTTTTGACTTTGTTGATTGCACTAGTAAAGCAAACAAGTCAATTACAAGGCAAGACCGTATTATTAAAAGAAGGTACTATTGGATTGATTCATCCATTAGGAAAAGCTTTGTTTAGTGATTATGTTGTTCCTTTTGAAATAAGCAGTGTTTTATTCTTAAGTGCAATGGTGGGAGCGGTAATTATTGGTAAAAAATAAAATTATTAGGATATGCCTATATTAAATTATATCTACTTGTGTTTGACTTTATTCAGTATTGGTGTGATTGGCGTTTTAGTACGTCGTAATGCTATTATTGTATTTATGTGCATTGAATTAATGTTGAATGCGGTAAACTTATTGTTAGTTGCATTCTCTAAAATGTACAATGGTGCAGCTTTTGCTAATGCACCCACAACTACAATGGGGATAGATGCACAAATTTTTGTATTCTTTATTATGGTAGTAGCTGCAGCTGAAGTAAGCGTCGGCTTGGCTATTATTGTTATGATGTACAGAAATACACATTCAGTAGATATTAATTTCTTAAATAGATTAAAGAACTAATTCGTTTCTCATGAAAGTAATTATAGCATTTATTTTATTATGGCCCTTGGTTGGATTTTTATTCAATGGATTGGGTCGTAATATTTGGAGCAAAAAGACAGTGGCATACAAGGCTACCGGTTATATTGTAGCCTCTTTTATATTTAGCATCTTGACATTTATCAACGTACAAGAGCAAGGTGCCATCAGTGTGCATTATTTTGATTTCATCAGAACTAGTTCATTGACGATTCCTTTTGATTTTAAAGTAGATCAATTATCTAGCTTATTCTTGTTAGTGATTACAGGTGTTGGTTCTTTGATTCACTTGTATTCAACTGCATACATGAAGGATGAAGAAGCTCCTCATTATGCACGTTATTTCGCTTATTTGAATTTGTTTATCTTCTCCATGTTGTTATTGGTTTTGGGTGACAACTTTGTAATCATGTTTATTGGTTGGGAAGGAGTAGGATTATGTTCTTATTTGTTAATTGGATATTGGTTTTCAAATGCAGCATTTAACTATGCCGCAAAGAAGGCTTTTATCATGAATAGAATTGGTGACTTAGGTTTTTTATTAGCGATATTTTGGATGATAGTAAAATTAGGAACAGTGAGTTATGGAGAAGTGTTCACTGCTGAAAGTATGGCAAAATTGACTTCAACAGATATCACTGCCATTACTTTATTATTGTTTGTTGGTGCAATGGGTAAGAGTGCTCAGATTCCTTTGTTCACTTGGCTCCCAGATGCGATGGCGGGTCCAACACCAGTATCTGCTTTGATTCATGCTGCCACCATGGTGACAGCAGGTATTTACATGATTACAAGAGCAAATATGTTGTTTAGCGCAAGTGAATTAACGCAACATATAATTGCTATTGTGGGTATTAGCACTGCATTATTATCTGCAACTATTGCAATCAAGCAAAATGATATTAAAAAGGTATTGGCTTATTCAACAGTAAGTCAATTAGGATATATGTTCTTGGGATTGGGAGTAGGTGCATATTCGGGTGCAGTATTCCATGTAATTACTCATGCATTTTTTAAAGCATTATTATTCTTAGGCGCTGGTTCTGTCATACACGCTATGCATCACGAACAAGACATTCGAAAAATGGGTGGCTTGAAAGCTAAATTGCCTATTACTCATTTAACTTTTTTATTAGGTTGTATAGCTATTGCAGGAGTTCCTCCATTTAGTGGGTTCTTCTCCAAAGATGAAATATTAGCAGCTGCATTTGCAAAAAGTCCTATCTATTGGGCATTAGGTGTGATGGGTGCTGCGATGACTGCATTTTATATGTTCCGTTTATATGCTACTACATTCTTGGGTCAATTTAGAGGAACACATGAGCAAGAACATCATTTACACGAAAGTCCAGCTGCAATGACATTGCCTTTAATATTATTAGCTATTGCAAGTGTAATAGCTGGAGCATTAGGTATTCCTGCATTAATGGGGGGCAATCATTGGTTAGCACATCAACTTATTCCAATTATTGGTGAACAACATGAGGCGCATTTATCTCATTCAACAGAATGGGCATTAATGGGTATATCCGTATCGATTGCATTGATTGCTTTATTTATCGCCATTGGAAGATATAAAAAACAAATCGATGCTGAACCTCAAACTTCATTAGGAAAGTTCTTGCAAAACAAATGGTATATAGATGAGCTATACAACAATGCTGTCGTAGAGCCATTGAATAAATTTGCAGGATTCTTGAAAGAAGTGCTAGAGAAGAAAGTGATTGATGGAGCTGTAAACGGTACTGGCAAATTGGTTCAATATAGTGCAAGACAAATTAGATTAATTCAAAGTGGTCAAGTAGGTTATTATATTTTATTCATGGTATTGTCATTAGTGTTAATGATTATGCTTTGGTTTAATGATATAGCAATACTTAGATTTCTTTTTAAATTGACTCATAAATAATTAGTAACAATGTTTTTACTTTCTTTTTTAATAATTCCAATCGTTGCTGCAATCGTTTTGCTATTTGTGAAACATGAACAAAGAGCAAAAGACATCGCTATTGTTGCAGGTATTGCTAGTTTAACTGCTGCAGTAAATATCATCATTAACAATGTAGCCGCTGTGGATTTAACATGGTTGCAAGTGTTGAATAGTCGATTTGTATTACAAGCAGATGGCTTAGCAAAAATCTTGATTTTGTTAACTGCAATTAGCTTTCCAGCTATCTTTATAGCAACCAATAAAAATCAAATAACTCAGAAAAATATTTTTTTATCATTAATGTTGTTTACTCAAGCAGGATTAATGGGTGTGTTTTTAGCTGGTGATGCATTATTGTTTTACTTTTTCTGGGAATTAGCTTTAATACCAGTATACTTTTTGTGTTCTATTTGGGGAGGGGAGAGAAGAATTGCGGTTACGTTTAAATTCTTCATTTATACTTTCTTAGGCTCCCTATTCATGTTAATTGGAATTATTTTTATGTACATGCATACTAAGGATCATAGTTTTTCTATTGCTTCATTTAAGGCGGCAGGATTAACTAATATGCAACAGGTAACTGCTTTTGCATTATTCTTTATTGCATTTGCCATTAAGATGCCTATTTTTCCTCTACATACTTGGCAGCCAGATGCTTATGATCAAGCCCCAACTGCTGTTACAATGGTATTAAGTGCAGTAATGGTTAAAATGGGTTTATATGGTATTCTAAGATGGTTGATGCCATTATTCCCTAGCGCATTTGCAGCACATACAAATATTGTAATGATATTATCTATAATTGGAGTATTATACGCTTCATTCATTGCAATTCGTCAAGATAATATCAAAAAATTAATTGCATATTCTTCTATTGCACACATAGGTTTGATGAGCGCTGCTTTATTTGCTAATAAAGAAATGGGTACACAAGGTGTATTAATACAATTGTTCTCACATGGAATCAATGTTTTAGGTTTGTGGATTATTGCTGATATTATTGAGCAACAAGCAGGCACTAAATTATTATCAGAAATGGGCGGACTTGCTAAAAAGCAACCTACTCTAGCTATCTTGTTAGTGGCATTCTCATTTGCTAATATTGCATTGCCATTAACCAATGCTTTTGTTGGTGAATTTTTAATGTTCAATAGTTTATTCCAAGTGAATCCTTGGATGGCAGCAGCTGCAGGTGTAAGCGTTGTATTGGCTGCTATATATACTTTGAATATGGTGCAAAAATGTGCTTATGGTGAAGTAAGCTCTGCCATTCAAAAAATGAGCACTAATAAATCCGCTCAAGCAGTATTGATTGTATTAATCATTATTGTTTTTGTAACAGGTGTTTATCCTCAACCATTATTTGATTTAACAAAAGATACTTTATTACAATTGTTTGTAAAATAAATTAAAAGAATTAGCAATGAATGCAATTATAGTTTCTGCTTTATTAGG
>CAZXWT010000117.1:0-2681 GCA_964644475.1 uncultured Sediminibacterium sp.
GCAGCAGGTCTACCAGCATCTTTTAAGATCTTTTGAGCATCTGCTAACATTCTAGGATCTGGATCGGCAAAAGCCACAATATTGGTATCCTTACGTTGGCAAAGCATTTCTAAATGGCTTTGGCCTCTAAAACCCGTACCAATAATGCCAATATTAACTGTATTCTTAGTAGCTGCAGCTTGAGCTTTAATAAATGCAGGACTTAGGCCAACAGCCAATGAAGTCATGCCAGCATTTTGAACAAATTTTCTTCTTGAAAATGATGTAGACATAGCAATCGTTTTATATTTAGTATCTAATACTTAAATGTACAAATCTTTCGATCAACTTGTACTTGACTATAACGTTTAATTCATTGGATTAGTATTCATATTATATAGGTATAGATGATGATCTCTATATTGTATAGCTGTTCTAACCATGTTCTAATCAATTGATTTACATATTCAATTGATCAAATTATGCTTATAATTAACATTATGTTAAATAGATTATTTTAAGAACTTAAGACAAATTACCTATCTATGCTATATTTAGAAAACCTAACTTTATAATAGATCCTACAATTCAAAGAATCAAATCAATCAACTATGAAAAAGATCATCGGTAGCATCATATTGATTTCCTTGTTTGGAAATTTTAACAAGCTAGCTGCTCAAACAAATACTCAAAAAGAAACCACTTATGTAGGTGAACAAAAAAATGGCCAACCCGAAGGCAAAGGCGTTCTAACCGATACCATTGGAAATGTATTTAAAGGCAGTTTCAAAAAAGGTAAAAAAGAAGGTTATGGAGAACTCACTATCAAAAATGCTATTGGAAAAGACAGCACCCTTATTGGCTACTGGAAAAAAGACCAATATGTAGGCTTATATGAGTTCCCTTATAAAATCATCAGCAAGTCATATATGATCAGTAATGCCTCCATTACCTATGAGCCAGCTAATCCAAGTGGTAATATTATTGAAGTGAGTGTTGAATCTGTTTCTGGAGGTTCAGCAACCCTATCTGGAGAAATGCCTAAACCTACATTAACCGAGCATATATTTAACAAGGGATCTTATCAAGAGATGTTTGCTAGAACCAACCAGCAAAAAAGAAATGTATATATTTTCCAGAACGTGATCTTCCCTGTTACAGCTATGTTTAAATTCGGTAATGAGGATATTACTGTTGAGTTAAATGAGACTAAGAATTATAAATTGACCATAGTTTTAAGAGACTAAATAATATACACTCAACAATGTATAGAAATAAAAAGAGCCTTCAATCGAAGGCTCTTTTTTTTATTTAGGTCAATTCTAATGATCTTAGTTATTATACTTATCGTGTAATTTATCGAACTCATTGAATTTAGCATCTAAAGCATCATACGCTTTTTGATCCTTACCTCTTACCTTATCTCTTTTATATTGGTATAAAGTTGCTAAGAAATCTACTGATCTTCCAGCTACGTTCTTTTCTACCCTTTCTAATTTTTCTTTGTCTTTTACAGCACTGAATGCTTTTTCAATCCACTCAATAGCAGCATCAACACTTGCTTTTGTAGGCGCTTCTAGCACCACATTTAACTTTTTAATTGAATCCACTTGAGCCTTGAATGCAGCATCAAATGCCAATTTCTTTTTAGGATCTTTTGGAGCAGCTGGTTTATTTGCATTTAAAGTTTGTAATGCTTTTATATTATCACCAGCTTTTTCATCTAATGAAGTGAATTGGTTGTAATAAGCAATACCAGCATTGAAAGCTGCAGTAAAGTTTTTTGGATTTAAGGTATACGCTTTTTTATAAGCATCAGCGGCTTTCATTACATATAAATCGTTGTTTGCAGCACTTGCTTCATCACTTTTTCCAGCAATAAATGCATCACCAAACATTAAACATTCAGTTTCAGTAATTGAGTTTGCAGCAACCTGCTCATCATATAATTTGATTTTTTCTTCTAGAGTGTAATTTTTATCTACATACTCAGATTTAAAATCAAACCAATTATCTTCTGGATAAGCTGCTTCTGTAACTTTTAAGAAAGCATCAAAATTTGCTTTGTCTTTGTCATTGATGTATTGTAATAAAATATACTTATATACGTCTTGTAACTCAGGAGTCTTAATATCTGCAGCAACTAAACGCTTATAATACTTCATTGTATTTTCTTTATTGTTTGCATTTTGATTCGCAAATCCAGCATACATTAAAGATGTAGTATCAAATTTTTGTTTTGAAGATGCCCAACCTTGTGTGAAAATGATATCACTATATTTTACAGCATCGTCAAATTCAGATGCAGCTTTTTTCCAATTTTTATCATTGAATGCAGCTACACCCTCTTTGAAGTTTTTCAAATATAAATCGAAGAATGGTTCAGTACCATTTTCTTTTGCTAATGGGAAATTAGCAGCTTCAGTTCCAATATAATTATCAACTGCAGCTTTAACTTCTGCTAATGCAGTCGTATTCTTTGGATCTTTTGCTAAACCACTATAGATTTTAGCTTTCCAGTAATACCCTTCTGCTGTTGTTGCTGCAGCTGGCTTCTTAGCGATAATCTTCTCATAATCTGCTTTTGCAGCTTCATATTGATTGATTAAAACACTTGTTTTTACTTTGTTAAAGTCTTGTGCATTCGCTTGAAAAGCAATCAGCAATACCAAAACTCCGATTAAATTTTTCATATGCCTGTT
>CAZXWT010000117.1:2781-4447 GCA_964644475.1 uncultured Sediminibacterium sp.
CTTGAAAAGCAATCAGCAATACCAAAACTCCGATTAAATTTTTCATATGCCTGTTTATGTTTATGTACCGTTAAAATTATAAATTTTTAAATAAATGATTATTCCGCTGGTGTATTAGTTGGTTCTGAAGCTTCTCCTTCGGAAGGCTTGGCATCCCCATCAACCTCTTCCTCCTCACCTTGGTCTCCAATGATAGATGTTGCTGCGATATCATCTTCATCATCTAAACGAATCAATTTAACACCCTGAGTAGCTCTACCCGCTTCACGAATATCTACAATACTTGTTCTAATGGTTACACCAGATTTACAAGTAATCATCAAATCGTCAGAATCTAATACATCCATTAATCCAACCAATGCACCAGTTTTCTCTGTTACATTAATTGTTTTAACTCCCTTACCACCTCTATTGGTAATTCTATATTCATCAATTGGAGTACGTTTACCGAAACCTTTTTGACTTACAACAAGAATAGTTCTATCCTTGTCTTCTCTGCTTACGCAAACCAAGCCAACAACTTCATCTTTTTCGTCATCTACCTCGATACCTGCCACACCAATCGCACCTCGACCAGTTGGTCTTACTTTTTCTTCAGGGAAACGAATCGCTCTACCAGACTTCACCGCCATCATGATTTCATTATTACCATCTGTTAATCTAGCTGCTAATAATTCATCACCTTCGTTAATAGTTATGGCATTCACACCACTTACTCTTGGACGACTAAATTCTTCCAAACAAGTTTTCTTGATAATACCTTTCTTAGTACATAATACGATATAATGATTATTTACATAATCTTTATCATCTAACTTACGTACTTCGATAATGGCTTTTACTTTATCATCTGGAGGTATTTGAATCAAATTCTGAATAGCTCTACCCTTGCTAGTTTTTTCTCCTTCAGGAATTTCATATACTCTTAACCAGAAACATCTTCCTTTTTCTGTAAAGAATAACATAGTGTCATGTGTAGAAGCAATAAATAAATGCTCTACATAATCTTCTTCTCTTGTTTTAGAACCGATTGCCCCTCTACCACCACGCTTTTGTTGACGGTATTCAGAAACAGAAGTTCTTTTGATATAACCTAAATGAGAAATAGTGATTACCACATCTTCCTCTTCAATTAAATCTTCAATACGCATTTCATCTGCTAAATATTGAATCTCCGTTTTACGTTCGTCACCGAACTTATCTTTAACTTCTAATAATTCAGTTTTGATTAATTCGTAACGTAAATGTTCGCTTCCTAATAATTCTTTTAAAGAAGCAATCAATTTCATTAATTGTTCAAATTCTTCTTTAATTTTTTCACGCTCCATTCCAGTCAAACGTTGCAATCTTAATTCTAATATTGCTTTCGCTTGAATCTCTGAAATACCCCATCCTGCTGTAATTAAGGCTTCTTTAGCTGCTTCTGGATTGGCTGAGTTTCTGATTAAACGAATCACTTCATCTAAATGATCTAAAGCAATTAAATAACCTTCTAAAATATGTGCACGTTCTTCTGCTTTTCTTAATTCAAATTGAGCACGACGGATCACTACTTCCATTCTAAACTCAATAAACTCTGAAATTAAATCTCTTAAGTTTAAAATCTTTGGACGTCCTTTACTTAATGCAACATTATTAATACCATAACTTGTTTGAAGTTCTGTGT
>CAZXWT010000118.1:0-4443 GCA_964644475.1 uncultured Sediminibacterium sp.
TGGAACGCAAGTACAATGTTTCATTGTTTTTCCAACCCTTAATTCAATTAGTAGCCATCCCTGCAAAAGATTTTAGAAAATCTAAAATTGATATTACAGAATATACAGGCGTGATTTTCACAAGTAAGAATGCTATTGATCATTTCTTCAGAACCTGCGATGAACTCAAAGTAAACATCAATCAAGACACTAAATATTTTTGTATCACAGAATCAGTGGCTTTGTATTTGCAGAAATTTATTATGTATCGCAAGCGCAAAGTATTCTTTGGATCTGATGGTACCAATAAGAAATTATTTGATGTTCTAAACAAACATAAGGCCAATGAAAAATTCCTATATGTTTGTAGCGAGAATCAACAAGACAACGAGATTGTAAATTGGCTAAAAGACCATAGTTGTACTTTCGAATTAGCTTATATGTATCGTTCAGAAAGTACAGACATTAAGCCATTATTGAAAGAACACAAGTTTGACGCTATTTGTTTATTTACGCCAAGTGGATTAAAAAGCTTTTTAGAAAACCAGCCTGATTTTAAACAAAATGGCACTATCATAGGTGCATTTGGTTCAAATACGTGCAAAGCAGTGGCTGATGCAGGATTGACTTTACATATTCAAGTTCCTAGTCCACAAACCCCAAGCATGGTAGCCGGGTTGGACCAATTTTTAGCACAGCAGTCCAAAAAAAAGTAAATTGCACTTTATGAGTGCTACTACAAAATTTACTAATGCGCTCATTAACGAGCAGAGTCCTTATTTACTTCAACATGCACATAATCCAGTGAATTGGATAGCATGGTCTTCCGATTTATTTGCATATGCACAAGCACAAAACAAGCCTATTCTATTAAGCATTGGTTATGCAGCTTGTCATTGGTGTCATGTAATGGAGCGTGAAAGTTTTGAAGACGAAGTGGTGGCTGAATACATGAATACAAACTTTATCAATGTTAAAGTAGATCGAGAAGAGAGACCAGATGTAGATCAACTATACATGGATGCTTTACAAGCAATGACTGGTAGTGGTGGATGGCCATTAAATATTTTCTTATTACCTAATGGGAAACCATTTTATGGTGGAACTTATTTCCCTCCAAAAACAATACCTCAGCGTGCATCATGGATGGATGTCTTGAAAGGTGTGCAAGAAGCATTTAATAATAACAGAGAAAAATTAATTGAACAAGCCGATAATTTAACCAATCATTTAGTTCAGACAAATATCAAATCAAAAATTACTAGTGATCAAACAATTGCTTATCCAACATTAGAAGAGTTTGATTTGATGGCTAAACGAATTTTACAAAATGCCGATACAGAGTGGGGTGGATTTGGAGTTGCCCCAAAATTTCCTCAGACTTTTTCTTTGCAAGTTTTATTAAGAAATTATTTTGCCAACAAAGATCAAGTGGCCATTGTACATGCTGTGAGAAGTTTAGATAAAATGATTCAAGGTGGGTTATACGATCATGTAGGTGGTGGTTTCGCAAGATATAGTACAGACGCACAATGGCAGGCGCCACATTTTGAAAAAATGTTGTACGATAATGCTTTATTAGTAGGAGTACTTTCTGAAGCTTATCAAATCACTAATAAATTAGTGTATAAAAAAGTAATTGAAGAAACCATTGACTTTGTTTTTAGAGAATTATCCAATGAAGATGGTGCATTTTATGCAGCTTTAGATGCAGATAGTGAAGGGGTTGAGGGGAAGTATTACACTTGGTCTTACGATGAGTTACATGCAATTCTTCCGGAAAATATTTTTGAAAACTTTTGTCAATATTATCAAATCAAAGAAGATGGGAACTGGGAACATACCAATATTATTTGGACTACCAATTCTATTGAAAATGCATGGACAGAAGATTTAATCACTGCTAAGCAAATTTTATTCAATCATAGAGCAAAAAGAATTCGTCCATCTACTGACACTAAAATATTATTGTCTTGGAATGGATTAATGATAACTGCTTTGTGTAAGGCTTATGCAAGCATTGGTAATATTCAATTTTTGCAAAGAGCAGAACAAGTGATTGCTTGGTTGGAATCAAACATGCAATCTTCTAATGAACATCTACATCATAGTTATACGAATGGTATTGCTAAATCCATGGCATTCTTAGAAGATTATGCATACTTAATTCAAGCTTATATAGAATTGCATAAAGTAACTGGTGAGAAAGTTTATCTACTGAATGCTAAAAAATGGATGGAATATGTGCATTTGCATTTTATAGACGAGGAAGGAGTGTTTTTCTATTTTACCAGTGATGAGCAAAAGGAGGGTATTGTTAGAAAGAAAGAAAGTTATGATGGGGCTACGCCAAGTAGCAATGCAATAATTTGTTCCAATTTAATTTATTTAGGAAGCATTTTTGATCAACCCAATTGGGTCAATCAAGCAACAGCCATGTTGGCTTCAATGCACTCCATGTTAATCCAATATCCAAGTTCATTTGGCTGCTGGGCACAAAGCTTTTTCCAATTGGCTTATGGGTTAACTGAGCTTGTCGGTATAGGTGACAGGGTCAACAAAGAATTAACCCCTATTTTAAAGAGGTTTTTACCCCATGTTTTGCCTCTATGGTTAGAGAAAGAAGATACCTTTTTTCCGCTGTCAATAGGGAAGAAAAGTATTGATAATCAGTACTTTATATGCAAAAATAAATCCTGCTCATTACCTACCAATGAAATTGAGGGCGTTTTAGCAATTATCTAACAAATAGATTTAGTAAATTGCAATGCCTAATTATATTGAGAATCAAAGAGTTTAGTAATAAAATGGGCAAAAAAATGTATATGAGTAAGCAAATTATAAATTTTAAAATCGGGTTCCCTGCTTTCATTTTAATAACAGTGTTAGTGTCATTGGTGTTGATGTCTCAAAAGCCAGGTCGCGCGCGTAAGCCAAAATTCAGTTCTGATAGATATACAACAGAAATTCCAGCTGGTTCTTTTTATATGGGACCAAGTGATGAGCAAGTGGACTTATCAATGGTAAACAGAAAGAAATTGGTTTCTATTAATAGTTTCTGGATGGATAAAACAGAAATTACGAATGAGCAATACAGAAGATTTGTAAATTATGTTGCAGACTCTTTGAAATTCTTAGCAATCTATAAAGGTGGCATCAATCAACCTGATGAAGATTCACTTAGAGTTGATTGGGCAAGAACTTCTAAAATTAATATGAAGAGTAGAGCTGTGTTAGAGAGATTGAATGAATTATTATTAAGCCCTGATAATCGTGTTCAAGGTAAGATCGATTTAGATCCAAATAAATTAATCTATCGTTATACTTATGTAGATTTAAAAGCCGCAGCTAGAGCATCTAAGGGTTTAGAAAAATCATTAAGCGATTTTATTGTTACACAAAACCAAGCAGTGTATCCTGACACATTGGTCTGGATGAGAGACTTCTCTTATTCATATAATGAGCCACAAACAAGATTGTATTTTTCGCATCCTGCATACAACGATTATCCAGTAGTAGGTGTTACTTGGAAACAAGCAGTTGCTTTCTGTAATTGGAGAACCAATAATAGCGATTATTATTTAGGAAGAAAAGGTAGACCAGAATATAAAATTGATGGTATTTATAGATTGCCAACAGAAGCAGAGTGGGAATATGCTGCAAGAGGGAATTCAAAATCTAATGCAATGTATCCATGGGGGTCACCGTATACAAGAACTTCTCAAGGTAGATTGTTGGCAAATTTCAAGCCAGGTAGAGGAGAGTATTTCGGTGGGAATGGAGACAATAGAAATGATAACGTTTACACAACCAAAGTAGGAAGTTTTACTCAGAGTTTGAATGGGTATGATTTATATGATATGTCTGGTAATGTTGCAGAATGGACTAGCTCAGTGTATTATGAAGGAGGTTATAATTTCTTGGGAGACTTTAGCCCAAGTGTAGAATACAATGCAAAAGATGACGATCCAGTATTGATGAAAAGGAAAGTAATTAGAGGAGGCTCTTGGAAAGATATCGCATATAATGTTCAAGTAAGTACTAGAAATTTTGAATACCAGGATACAGCCAAATCTTATATTGGATTTAGAACAGTATTAACAATGGGTCCTAGAAATAAATAAAAATAAATTTTCATTTCATAAACTACAATAATGGCAAATACCATTTCTCCGAAAACAAACAAAATCATTAATGTTGTTATCTCATTAGGTGCAGCAATCGTTATTCTTGGTGCTTTAACCAAATTAATCAATTTACCAGGAGCAGACTGGTTATTAGTAGCTGGTTTGACTACAGAGGCAGGCATCTTCGTTATTTATGCTTTCTTACCTCCTCCAGACATGGGAACTCCAAGTGCAGGTGGTGGAGCTGGCGCAACAGATTCAGTAGTTGCAAGTATGGAAGCAGCAAAATTAGATGAAGCTGCTTTCAAAAAATTAAGTGCAAGTTTTGAAAAATTAA
>CAZXWT010000119.1:0-4424 GCA_964644475.1 uncultured Sediminibacterium sp.
TATCTTTTTTCAAATCTTCATAAAGGCTTTGAATATATTGTTTTTCTCTATGCCTCTCCACCAGATGCTCTCTTTGGTTTTCAGCAAAAAAACCCAAGGTCACTGCTGCGAATAGCATAATAAACTCAGTGATATATTCTTTCCATTTTTTTGGATGATGTGTGTGGTGATGTACTTCCATTATTTTTGTTGATTTTTTATTATTTCAATAGCTTTAGTTGCATATAATCTCATTGAATCTATATCATTTAAGTAAATATCGTTATTGAATATAATTTCTGATAAAATATATTTTGTTTTCAAAATTTCTGAATCCTTAATATTTTTTACACCAAGATTCTTACCAATTTCTGGCTCTGGATAATGATTTTCGGCAAAAAACAAATTAAAGTCTGAAATGTATGGCATTTGATTATTAAACTTGTCAATTAATGTGGTTTCATATTGCTCTGTGTTTTTATAATCATTTTTAAAGAAATTGAATCTTAAAATCGCACTGGCTAATTCACTATTTTCTTTAGTATAAAAGTATCCTTTTGATTCTGCTTCAATTCTACTCTTCTCTTCTGAATTGAAAAACCACCACCCTTTGATTACATTTAAACCATGGTAATATATTTTTTGATTAATTGAATCGTGATTGCCGTCTAAAAATTTAATCATTTTATTACTTAAATCTAATTTCTCTTTTGCAAAAGTTTCGTGATATTCAAGTTGTTCTAAATCTTTTTTAAAATCGCGACTAACAATTTCTAAAAGTTCTCTCTTCTTATTTTGTTCAGAAAGATGTTCTCTGAAATTTTCTGCAATAAAACCCATACAAACAGCTAAGAATATCATTAGTCCCTCTAAAAGATATTCTTTCCAGGGTTTTTCCTTATGCATTAGTTGTGGATGATGATGTACTTCCATTAATTATATTTTTTATTAATTAAATCGATTGATTTTTTTGCATAAAAATTAAGAGAATCTATATCAAATTGAAAACCATGATATAAGTGTTTCCAATTTAATGTAATATATTTTACTCTTTTTTTTGCTTGTTCGTCTAATGGTTTGATACTTGAAGTATTTGGGATGTGTTCAAAATCTACCATTGCAACTCTGTCATAGTATTTTTCTTCGGTCATATATGGCATTTCTTCTTGTAATTTGAATCTGTTTCGGGTTGCTTCATCCTCAATTGTTTTATAATCCATTAAAAAGAAGTTATATTTTGAAATATTATAAGCGATTTCGGCACTCTCTTCATCTCTAAAATAACCCTTTGAGTCTGCATCATTTCTACTCTTGTCATTTGGGTTAAAATTCCAATATCCTAAATGAATACACAATAGACCGTAGTATCTGTTTTTAATAATTAATTTAGGATCTTCATCTAAAATAGACATTAAGGTATCACAAGTTTTAAATTTTGTATTGTAATCCTGCTGATGAAATTCAAGCTGCTTTAAATCTCTTTCTAAATCTAATGCTACAATCTTCATTAATTCTCTCTTTTTCTCTTTATCTGCCATATGCTCTCTTACATTTTCTGCAAAAAAACCTAAAGTCACTGCTGTAAAAAGCATTACAAACTCAATGATATATTCGGTCCATTTTTTCTTATGCGTTGGATGGTGAGGGTGGTGTACTTCCATGATATTTATTATGTTTGAAAATAGTTTAATTTGCTTATTGCACAATTCCTATTAAATAAAAAAGAGGGGTATAATTTTATACTCCCTCTTTTTGTTCATATGTTTAAAGTTATTTTGCTGGATCTGCGTTCCAGATGTCTACTATACATTTCCAACTGCCATCAGGTTGCTTTTTCCAAGTTTCACAGAATTTACCTGTTTCATGGATTTCTTTACCTGTTGCGTCTTTATAGCTAAATTGATAAGGTCCTGTACTATAACCCAAATCTCCAGATTTTGATACTTCAGTTTTTGTAGCTTGAAATCTCATATTTACACCATTCATAGCAAACATATTCTTAATAGAAGCTTCTCTACTCGCTTTATCGGTACAAGTATTCTCGCCAGGAGGCATCATGATAGCATCGTCAGTATAAAAGCTTAACCAGCCCTCAGCTGAATTATGAGCAGATTGGTCGTCCCAAAGGCTATCTGCTTTATTGATTGCAGCTACTGCGTCAGTTGAGTCATTTGAATTAGTGGTTGGTACTGTAGCACTTGTTTGGTCTTTACAAGCAGAAAATACAATCATTGCCAACAATGAAGAGAATAGAATTTTTTTCATGTTTCTTAGTTTAAGTGTCACTAAATAACTGAAACATCTACTTCTAAAGTACTTAAATATTCAATTTTTTGTCCCATTTTCAGTTTTGGGAACATTTTTCTTGAATTTTTGAAAGATTAATTGACTAATTAGCTACTTTATATTCATCTTCTATTGTTTTAAGAATGTTTTTTTCATTTTCCAATAACATTGAATAAATAGTTTTTAAGTCATTAATTTTCAGATTTGCATGATCTATGAATCTTAATTCATGTTTAAACGCATCTTTTTCGTATGTTTTAAAGTAAATATCTGTAGGTATATTTTCTTTAGATATATATAAATCTTTTATGGTAGCTTTTGCAATTATCTGTCTATATGTAGGCAAATTCGTTATTGCCATCATTGCCGTATCTGTCTGTTGAAATGTATTCACTATAAATTTCAAATATTCTGCATAGAACTTTTCATTCTTTTGGTAGGCTAATATTTGTTTTTTTAATTTTTCACTCTCTATTAAGTTAAGGGATTCTGTGCTTTGCGTTAAGCTTTGAATAACTTCAGCAGGTGAATAATATTGCCAGACAGTCGCATTGGCGATAGATTGTAAAATAACACCTTCATTTCCTTTAATTGGTTTATGCTCAATTAAGTTATGAGAGGAATCAATCCAGTAATTGCTTTTATTAACGTATTCGTTTATTAAATAGTTTAATTGAGAAGTGTCTTTAATAAGATCTTCCTTTAAAGAAGCTATAATAATTTTTTCTTTTTCACGATCTGATAAGTGTTCTCTAACATTTTCAGCAAAAAAGCCTAGTGTAACTGCAGCAAAAAGCATTATAAATTCAGTTATATACTCTTTCCATTTTTTAGGATGATGAGAATGATGATGCACTTCCATTATTTATATTTAGCATTGATGAAATTAATGGCCTTATTAGCATAAAATTGTAGTGAATCGATATTGTAAAGTGCAATATCGTTAAAAGTTCTTACGCCAATAAGTAAGAATTTTAATTTTTCTTTATCAACCTTTTCAATTGGTTTAATGCCTTTTTTATAAGGGATATCAATTCTAGGAAATCTACTTGCCTTGCTTTCTAAGCTATCTACAACATATTTATTTATATTTTCATTGAATTTTTCATAAGATGCTTGCTCTTGTCCTAAAAGCTCAGTCAGATCAGTCAAATGAAAAGTATATTTTGAAATATAGTTTGCCAATTCTTCATTTTCTTTTTCTGAAATATATCCTTTAGACTCAGCTTCTATTCTGCTTCTACTATTTGAATTAAATTTCCATGACATATATAAATTATTGATAAGTCTATAATATTGTTGTTGATCAACTTCTGATGGATCCAAATCAATAAGTTTATCTAAAGAGTCACTTATTTTAATTTTATTTTGATCAAATGTCTTGTGAAATTCAATCTGATTATAATCCTTTTTAAAGTCTTCTGCAACAGCTATAAGTAGTTCTTCTTTTTTGTGTTTTTCCGCAATACCTTCTCTAAGATTTTCAGCAAAAAAACCTAGGGTAACAGCTGTAAATAACATGAAAAACTCTAAAATATATTCAGGCCATTTCTTTTTATGTGTTGGGTGGTGTGGGTGATGTACTTCCATTTGATTAGTATAATTAAAAAATAAGATACACTTGAAATTCTAAATAACTCCAAGTTCTCTTAAATTTTGTATGAAAACCTACTTTTTTTGTTCCTTATACTGATATTGGAACATAATTTGACCAATTTTTTGATTTTCAATGATCATCAGCTTCTAAATTGCTTAGAATAAATTATTAAAACACACATTTATGAAAAAAATGATCTTTTCTTTATTAGTTATCACAGGCTTTATAGCTTGTCAGCCAAAAACAGAAAATACGGTTAATTCTGCCCCATCCAATGCGTTTGGGTATGTTATTGATAGCAGTGAAAATATTAATACTGTAGTCAAAGCAATTAACGCTGGTGCAAATTTTGATACTTCAGTGTTTAAGTCAATATATTCCGACACAGCTGTTATTTATGATAATATGAATAAACAAACTGTTAGTGAAAACATGAAAATGGCCAGTGTTTTCAAAGCTAATGGTTTAACGATGAAATTGGAAAAAATAAATGACATATGGGAAACTGTTAATTATCAGCCTGATGATAGAGGTTTAACAAATTATGTTAATGTATATTTCA
>CAZXWT010000120.1:0-4281 GCA_964644475.1 uncultured Sediminibacterium sp.
AGTATTCGCTATTTACTTTACAAGTGACTTTAAAAACGAAGAAGACAAACAAAAATTAGCGCAATGGTCACAAATGGTTACTTCTCAAGTAAAAGACCCTGCAGCAGCGGCGGCATATATCACACCTGCCACAGACTTATTCAATGGATTAGTAGCCGATAGAAAAGGCTTGATTGAATCAGATATTACCAAGGCATTATTGTATTTAATACTAATTGGCGCCTTACTATTTTTAAGTATCAAAAAAATAATCAACCAAACTATCTTTTTCATTGGATTAGGGGTTTTATCCATGATAGATTTATTTAGTTTAAATACCAAATACCTGAAGTCAGAAAATTTCATTGAGCCAACAGAAAACGAAGCTGCATTTAATTTGACACCATTAGATATTGCTTTAAAGAAAGATACTAGTAACTACAGAGTTTTGGATATTCGAAATGGTATTCAAAATGCATTCAATGGTGGCGCTTTAATTGCCTATCATCATAAAACAGTGGGTGGATATAATCCTGCCAAATTGAGCATCTATCAAGACTTGATTGAAAACCAATGGTACAAATTCCCTAATTGCATGCCAACATTAAATATGTTGAATACCAAATATGTTATCTCTGGTAATTTAGCAACCGATACAATTGCCAATAAAGAAGCATTGGGCAATGTGTGGTTTGTAAAAGGTGTGCAATATCAAAAAGATGCAGCTGGCGTCATGAAAGCATTGGATAATTTTAATCCAAAAGACACTGCCATCATTGAAGAAAAAGATAAGATCGCTGATTTAAATAATATAGAACAAGATACTGCTGCAAGCATTCAATTAATGAAGAATAATAATGATGATATATTGTATACTTCTAATAGTTCAAAGAAACAACTAGCGGTGTTTAGCGAGATTTATTATAATCTTGGATGGAAAGCATATATAGATAATAAAGAGACCCCTATTGTGAAAGTGAATTATGTTTTAAGAGGATTGGTGGTGCCTGCAGGCAAACATGATATCAAATTTGAATTCAGACCGAATTCTATTGATCTATCTAAGAAAGCATCTGGCATTGCTTCCATCTTATTATGGGCACTAATTGCATTTGTAGGATTTAAAGTATTCAAACAAAAACAAGCAGCAGCCTAAATGCTCCAAGTTTCTATCATAATATGTAGCTATAATAGAGCCAGCTATATTGGTGCGGCACTAGATGCATTGTTCCATCAGAGTGCTGGTTTGGCATCTTTTGAAGCTATTGTAGTAGATAACAATTCAACAGATGGGACACCTGAGGTTTTTGCTTCATGGAGAGCATCTAACCCAAAAGGTAATTTTTATTACACTACAGAAAAGCAACAAGGTGCAAGTTTTGCAAGAAACACCGGAGCAAGTATGGCTAAATCTGATTGGCTTTGCTTTATTGATGATGACGCAATCGCTCACAAAGATTTTGTACAAAATATTATTAAGCATATCCATGATCAACCATTTGTTGTAGGATTTGGTGGAAGAATTATTCCTAGATATATTCCTGAGGAACCCAAATGGATGAGTTATTATGTTTCTAGCATCGTGGGCAATTTTGATTATGCCCCTACTGCTTGTGCATTTAAAAATGGAAAGTACCCATTAGAATCAAATATGATTGTATCTAAAAAGATATTTGATCAAGTGGGTGGCTTTAATGTGCAATTACCTGGTGTGGTAGGTACTGTTAGAATAGGAGGAGAAGGAAAAGAATTGTTTTACAAAATATTGAGCCTAGGCCATACTATTTATTATGATCCTAGTATTATAGTAGAGCATGTGGTTGAAGTAAAGAAATTGACCAAAGAATATATGTATCGCGTGGCTAGTGGAATGGGCAGAGGCGAAAGAGCAAGAACCAAAGCCATTAGCGACAAAGCATTTGTTTTAAAAATTATAGAATACTTCTTTAAATTAGGAGCAGCCATTATATTAGGAATAAAGTATGCATTGGAAGGTCATCCAGCAAAAACTTGGCCTATCATTCAATTTAGAATTGATACCCTAAAAGGCTTATTAGGATTTTAGATGCACTTATAAAAATAAGGCTTGGCTGTAACCATTTTAGGAAGCAAGCTCCAAAGAGCTAATACATTTTTAGCAAACCCTCCTATCATTTTGAAATCGGTAAACGGATTTTTGCCATGCGCCAAATGCAATACAAAACTCATTGTGTATGCATAAAAAACCGTCCAAGAAAAATTCAATAATTGAACCATATACCAGAAAATGCCATATTGTTTTCTAATTCTTAGATGATTAGATACCATCAATTGCAATCCCTTTCTATCAGACAAATTGGTATAGCTATTGTCATTTGATTGAGTGGCAGATTGAATAGAAGTTCCAATTAAATGTACAATTTCTATATCGCCGTATATATACAATGGACCTAATTTTCTTAATCTACTGCACCACTCTACCTCTTCTGCATACAAAAAGAAATCTTCATCTAATAATCCTGCCTTTTCTATTGCCCATTTTTTGACCATTAAAAAAGCCCCACTTATCCAATCTACTTTTTGTTCTTTAGTTGCTTTGATCACCGATGGCTTTGTTGTCTTAGCCAAAGATGCCAACCATTTTAGACTTGCACCCCAGTAAGGCAAATCCAATAAATGATTTAATCCTCCTTTTACAAATTTACTTCCCGAAAACTGAGGCAATCCATTTTCGTGAATCAATTGAACACCAGATGCCACTGCATCAGAAGCTGTTAATCTTTCCAGACATCTTTCAATAGAACTAGGCTTAATTAAAGTATCTGGATTTAATAGTAATATAGTTTCCCCCTTGGCCATTTTAATTCCTGCATTATTCGCTCTTGCAAAACCTGCATTATACCCCATTGATATATATTGAATAAAGGGGAAGTCCTCTTTTAAAATAGCAGCACTATTGTTTGGTGCATCATTATCCACAACAATCCATTCTATCTCTTTATTATCCAATAAAGGTTTACATACAGATTTCAAACAATTTTGAATATCTGCAGTAGACTTATAACTGACAATAATAATAGAGAGTAACATGCTCCCAAGATACTAAATCTTTTATATTTGTAATCAATACAATGAGTGCACCAATTACACATAGTAGAAAAGCCAATAATTTTGATATCATCAGAATTATTTTTGCATGGCTTGTCATTGTCTCACACTCTTATGTTTTATTGGGCAACAAAGGTTGCGACCCTTTATGCGAATGGACCAATCATTATATTAATCTTTCCTATTTTGGCGTAAAGGGATTCATCACCATTAGCGGATTCCTAATTTTTAAGAGTTTAGAAAGAAGCCCCAATGTATTGGATTATTTATGGAAACGAATTTTAAGAATTTATCCAGGGCTGATTGTTGTTTTACTACTTTCAGTGGCTATGGCTTATTTTATCTATGAGCCTCGTCAAACATATTTTAAATTTAACACGGAAGCAATCAATTATATTTTAAATAACCTAACACTTTACCATAATCAATGGAGAATCCATGGTGTATTTGATAATAATAGTAATACTGCCATTAATGGATCATTATGGACCATGGGGTTTGAGTTTTTCTTTTACTTAGTATTATTAATTTTATTCCCTTTTAGAAAATTTCGAATAGTCATTTTACCAATATTGATTATTACCATTGGAGTTTTATTGTATGGCAACATATTTCATATTGATAACCTGAGACATGTTAATTTTAAACTAAGAGTAGATTTGATTGCAGAACTTGGATTCTTTTTTATGATTGGAGCATTTTGGTCATCCTTAGAATGGAATCAAATACCTTTTAGAAACTTATTAGCGATTCTAGCAACTATTGCAATGATATTGGTGATTTATTTAAAACTAAATCCCATTTGGCTAGGTTTTAGTTGGCCTTATTTGGTATTGTATATTGGTCAAGGAAGCTCAAAGCTAGCAGAATGGATACATAGTACTATTGAAGATCCATCTTATGGTATTTATCTTTACGCTTTCCCAGTGCAGCAATTAATTATCTATTGGTTACAACCATCTGTTGCAATGCTATTATGGACTAGCACTATTATTTCATTGGTATTGGGAATTCTTTCCTGGAAGTATATTGAGAAGAAGATGCTTCGATTTAAAAACCTATTTGTTTTTAGGTCTCGTTAAATAAGCATAGGTCATCAATAACTTGGAGATAACACCTATTCTTAAAACAACTAAAGGAAATTTCATTTGAAGTAGTAGCATCTTTCTGATCACCCAAAGTATCTTACTATCCTCCACCCCCATGGCATTCAAA
>CAZXWT010000121.1:0-4232 GCA_964644475.1 uncultured Sediminibacterium sp.
GAACTATTTCCTAATTCATGAATACTCATTGGCATAATGTCTTTTGGAATTTCTCTGATGCCATATAATTTAAATAGTGCTTTAATAAATCCTTCGTCCATTTTTTCATTGGCCTGATGTAAGAAGAATTTTTTCACATCATGAATATCCACTCCAGCTTTTTCGATACACTCTTTCATGGCAAGAGGTACATTTTTTATGGCGTATTCATAAACCTTTCTGCCTTTCATTTTAATATACCTTGTAGCTTCTTCTCCTTCTGGATGATAAGATTTGCCTAAGTATAAAAAATATGTTTCATCTTCACAATGACTTTGTACACTACTAGCTAAAATACCTGTTCCAGTTTCGTCTGAATGTTCCACAATACAAGCACCTGCACCATCACTAAAAATCATACTGTCTCTGTCGTGCACATCAACCACTCTACTTAAAGTTTCAGCACCAATTACCAAACATTTCTTAGCCATGCCACTTTTTATAAATGCATCTGCTTGTATTACCCCTTGTATCCAACCTGGACATCCAAATAAAATATCATACGCAACACATGCAGGATTCTTAATACCTAACTGGTTTTTTACTCTTGAAGCAATGGCGGGTATAGCATCTGTTTGAATAGTGCCTGCTAATACATTACCAAAATTATGTGCTACTATAATTTGATCAATCGTTTCAGGATCTATTCCTGCATCTTTAATAGCCAATGCAGCAGCCTTTGTGGCCATCTCAGAAGTATTCTCGTTGCTATCAGCGTATCTTCTTTCAGCAATACCTGTGATGTCTTTAAACTTCTCCACTATTTCCTCGTTGGGTGTGGCAATTAATTCTCCATTTTCTCCGTAGAAACTATTGCTTACAAAAGATTGATTGGTTTTAACTACAGATGGTATATAACTACCTGTACCAGTAATAATGGTAGACATTGGCTTGGGGGTTAAATGTATTGGTCGCCTTTATTTCTTTTTACTTCGGCAACGTATTCTTTAATAGATTGTTCTTTTTCTTTACTACAAATTAGTAAAACATCTTTTGTGTCTACCACGATAAAATCGTCCAATCCTTGCACTACTACTAATTTGTCTTTGGGTGCATTGATCATACATTTAGTAGCGTCAATTACTACCACATTGTCAGACGCCACTGCATTTCCTAAATAATCTTTTTCTATATTCTCATATGCACTATTCCATGTACCTAAATCACTCCAACCAAAACTTGAGGGTATTACATACACATTATCTGCTTTTTCCATGATGGCAATATCAATTGAGATATTGACGCATTGAGGATATATTTTAGCAATTGCTTGTTGTTCTTCGGCTGTATTGAAGAGTTGTTTTTGTTGATCAAATAACTCAAACATCTCTGGTTGATGCTTTTCAAATGCGGTTAGAATAGTGGAAGCTTTCCAAGCAAAAATGCCGGCATTCCATAAGAAGTCACCACTAGCTATAAAAGACTTTGCAATTTCTAAATCAGGTTTTTCGGTAAAGGTTTTCACTTTATATACACCATTGGATACTTCATGGCCCTCATATTGTATATAACCATAGCCGGTATTTGGGTGCGTTGGTTTAATTCCTAATGTCACCAAAGCCTTTATGTTTTCTACAAAATCCAAAGCTTGGATAGCCGTTTTTTGAAAAGCTTCCTCTTCTAGAATTAAATGATCACTTGGAGCTACTACAAATACTGCTTCTGGATCTAGTTGAGCTAATTTAAAAGAAATATAAGCAATACAAGGTGCAGTATTTTTTCTACTAGGTTCAGCCAATATATTCTGAACTGCTAATCTTGGAAGTTGTTCTTTTACTATATCTACGTACTCTTCTGAAGTAACAATAAAAATGTTTTCTTCTGGAATAAATTTTGCATAGCGTTCATAAGTCCATTGAACTAATGTTTTTCCAGTATTTAATACGTCTAAAAATTGTTTAGGATAGGCTGTTCTACTCATTGGCCAAAATCTACTACCAATCCCTCCAGCCATAATTGCTACATAATGATGCTTATTACTCATGTCCTTATAAATTTATATAATCCCCTCTTTCATTAAGTCGTGAATATGTATAATGCCTTTATATTGTTCTTTATCAACTACTATAATTTGACTAATATCTTTTTGCTCCATCCACTTTGCAGCTTCAATTGCTAGCGTATCTGCTGCGATAGTGATTGGATTGCTATGATAAATATCTTTTGCAGTCAAATCTTGAAATTGATTATGTGTTTCTAACATTCTTCTGATATCTCCGTCTGTAATAATTCCCAAAACTTTGTTATTAGAATCAATTACCGCTGTCGCGCCTAATCTGTTTTTAGAAATTGTTGTAATAACTTCTTTCAAACTTGTGGTTAATTGAACAGAAGGTTGATGATTGGTTTCTGCAATCATTCCAGCAGTCAAAGTCAATTGCTTTCCAAGATTTCCTCCTGGATGGAATCTTGCAAAATCTTTTGATTCAAAACCTCTTAATTGCATTAATGCTACAGCCACTAAATCACCCATCACCATTTGAGCCGTGGTGGATGAAGTTGGGGCTAAATTATTTATACAAGCTTCTTGATGAACAGTGGTGTTAATTAAAAATTGACCTGACTTGGCTAAATAACTATTCATGTTTCCTACCATAGCAATGATAGGATTGCCAAAATGTTGAATTAGTTGTACTAAATTTTTTATCTCTGGACTTTCGCCGCTTTTGCTAATTATTAAAACGATGTCATCAGAACTAATCATTCCAGAGTCTCCATGAATGGCGTCTGCCGCATGTAAATAAATAGCTGGAGTTCCAGTAGAGTTACAAGTGGCTACTATTTTTTGAGCAATGATGGCACTTTTGCCAATTCCAGTAACAATTAATTTTCCCTTGGTTTGATAGATGGCTTCTACCGCCTTAGCAAAAAGCGGGTCTAAATAAGTTTCCAGGGTTTGCACTGCTTCAGTTTCTATAGCTAAAGCCTTTCTTGCAGTGGATAAGATGGTTTCTTTCATAGTTGCCTTGCAAAGTTAACGTTTCATGTACTTTTTAACCCCTTTTTGTGAATTCCTTGAAAAAAAGGTTTTTATTAAAAAATATTACCAAAGATTAAACAAAAATCCATGATTTTATGTTATCTTAATATACACAAATATTTTATAAGAGATTGATTATAAGTAATTTAGATAATGGGATTGACTAAGAAAGATATAAAAGCAGCATTACAGACTCATTTTGGCTTCAACGAGTTTAAGGGGACGCAAGAAAAGGCCATTCTATCCCTGTTAGGAGGTAGGGATACATTTGTGATCATGCCCACGGGTGGAGGAAAGAGCCTTTGTTATCAATTACCTGCGATGATGTTGCCAGGTTGCGCCATAGTTGTATCCCCATTGATTGCTTTAATGAAAAATCAGGTAGACTTGGTGAGAGGGTATAGCGAGAAAGACGATGTAGCGCATTTTTTGAATTCAAGTTTAAATAAGGGTCAAATAAAGGAAGTGAAAGAAGATCTTTTGAGTGGCAAAACAAAATTATTATATGTTGCTCCAGAGACTTTAACCAAACAAGAGAATCTTGATTTTTTTAGTGATTTAAAAATCTCTTTTTTTGCTGTTGATGAAGCGCATTGTATTTCAGAATGGGGACATGATTTTAGACCTGAATATAGAAGGTTAAAAGAAATGATGGAAGAAATCAATAGTGAAGTACCCATTATTGCATTAACAGCTACTGCTACACCTAAAGTACAAAGTGATATTGTTAAAAATTTAGCTTTAAGAGATCCAGAAGTGTTGATTTCTTCTTTTAACAGAGCTAATTTATATTATGAAGTTCAACCAAAAATCAAAAAAGATTTAACGGTAAAAAGTATTGTTAAATACATTAGTGGACATAAGGGTAAGAGTGGCATCATTTATACTTTGAATAGAAAGACCACAGAAGAGTTGGCAGATTTATTAAAGGCCAATAATATCAAGGCAGTTGCCTATCATGCCGGATTGGATCAAAAATTAAGAGCAGAAAGACAGGATCAATTTTTAAACGAAGATGTTCAGGTAATAGTTGCTACCATTGCATTTGGGATGGGAATTGACAAGCCAGATATTCGTTTTGTGATTCATTATAATATTCCAAAATCTATTGAGAATTATTATCAAGAAACAGGTAGAGCAGGTAGAGATGGCTTAGAAGGAAATTGTATTTTATATTATGCTCATCAAGACGTTTCTAAATTGGAACATTTTT
>CAZXWT010000122.1:0-1107 GCA_964644475.1 uncultured Sediminibacterium sp.
TCAAGTATTCCAAAAGAAAAAATTGTTGTAGGTGGGCATTTAGATAGCTGGGATTTAGCAACAGGTGCAATGGATAATGGCATTGGCTCTTTCTCTGTATTAGATATGGCAAGAACATTTAAAGCTTTGAAATTACAACCTGCAAGAACCGTGGATTTTGTAATGTTTATGGGAGAAGAAGAAGGCTTATTAGGATCCAGAGCTTATGTAGATGCTTCTATCAAAGACAAAAGCATAGATCAAATTAGGTACATGTTAAACTATGATATGACCAATGACCCAAAAGGCTATCATACAAGTGATGCAGAAAGTAAAGAATTATTTGAATCCATTGGAAATATCGCAAAACAATTAGATACTAGTTTTAAAAATACTTTCTCTGTGGGTGCAGGATTACATAGTGACCACCAACCTTTCATGTTGCATGGTGTTCCAACAGGTGGCGGCGCTGGCGGATCTTTACCAAAAGGTGCTGGCCCTTGCTATCATGCCGATTGCGATGTATTTAGCTTAGTGGAAGACAAAGGAATGAGAAATACGGTAAGATTTAATACCATGTTAGTTTATGGTGTTGCTGATTCAAAAGAATTAAAAGCAAAGCATTTCACAGACGAAGAAACTAGATTATTCTTAATAAAAAATAATTTACAAGAACCATTAACCATTGCTGGTGAATGGCGCTGGAAAAACTAATCAAAAAAGAGGGCCCCATAGAAATGGGGCCCGATTAACGATTGCTTGCTAAAAACCAATAAACCTTAACGACTATCTTTAAAACTTATATACAGCAGCGATAATAAAATTTCCTGCATACTGATTTAAATTATTGTTCTTGTTGAAAAAGACTTTATCCTTTGCATTGTCAAAACGTATTTCTGGGATAATTGTCAATTTATTTAAATGCACATTTGCAGATAAAGTGTTTTGAAAAATTGATGTTCCCACCCCTACTACATTATTCTCATCATTAAAATACTCAGACCTTAAAGTAAATCCTACTCTTGATAATGGATCATAGTTAATATATAATGCATTACTACTCCAGTTATTCTCTGCATTCTTTGCAATTGTTCCATCATAATTAATTGCTAAAACCGAACTAACTGT
>CAZXWT010000122.1:1207-4205 GCA_964644475.1 uncultured Sediminibacterium sp.
TGTTTAAAAGCGGTAGCTAAGCCTTTATCATTATAAGAGAACTCTTCTGCTCTTTTACCAAATCCCAAATCCAAACTGCTTGTCCATTTATCTGAAAAACTATGATCAGCCTTTATCGAGATCATACCTAATTGTGCTTTACCTTCTGAATTAGTGAAACTTGTTTTGTTATTTTCTTTAAATCCAGCAAAATCTGACCTAAAATAACCATCTACATAAATTGTATAGGCGGTATTAGATTTCTTAACACTATCTGTTTGAGCAAAAACAGCTAAACAGCATAAAATGGATACAGTCAGGATACTTGCTTTTTTCATGATTTTGGATTTATTTATTTATATTATATTATTTTATATATATTGTTTATGAGATAAAATTATATTTTTTTGACTTGATTTTGTCATTTTATTTTATATTTTATTTTTTTTAATATTTATAATTAAGCTCAAAACAATTATAAATTTAGAATTCATAGTATATAAACCCTTAAAAATCAGAGTAATAAAGCTATTTTATGTAACTTTAAGAAAACCCACCGAATGTCTACTGTGGCTAACAAAGATTTGAGATTTGATGCATTATTTAATTCCGCCTCTATTGGCATTATTGTAGTCAATGGCAAAGGCATAATTGATATGGCCAATCATTTTGCCCATGAATTATTCCATTATGAAGAAAATGAGATGATTGGTTTAGTACTTGAAACTCTTATTCCTCAGAGATATCATCACAAACACGTTCAACATAGATCAAATTACAATAGTCAGCCGCAGGCAAGACCAATGGGAGCCAATATGATCTTATCTGCTCAAAGAAAGGATGGAACAGAATTCCCTGTAGAAATAAGTTTAGGTCATTTTACGAAAGAAGAAGAAAAATATACCATTGCCTTTATCATTGATATTACAATTAGAAAAGCCAATGAAGAATTAACTAAGTCACTAGAAAAAGAAAAAGAAGTCAATGACCTAAAGTCAAGGTTCGTTTCTATGGCATCTCATGAATTCAGAACACCACTTAGCACTATACTATCTTCTGTGTCATTATTATCTAAATATACCACAACAGAAGATCAACCCAAAAGAGACAAACATATTGACAGGATTAAATCTTCTGTGAAAACATTGACAGATATATTGAATGAATTTTTATCACTTGGTAAAATTGAAGAAGGTAAAATTGATATCCATAAAGATCCCTTTGATTTAAAAGAATTTATTGAAAACATTATTTATGAAATGTCTATTCTTTTAAAGCCAGGACAAACTTTAGTACATGAACATAATGGATCCAGTCTTTTATATAGCGATAGTAATTTATTAAAACATGTTTTAATAAATCTGGTATCTAATGCTATTAAATTCTCACCAGAAAATGCACCAATTAAAATTGCAACCACAATTGACTCAAAGACAGCATCAATCAATGTAATAGATAAAGGAATGGGGATACCAAAAGAAGACCAAGTTCATTTATTTGAACGTTTCTTTAGGGCTTCCAATGTTACTAATATACAAGGAACAGGCTTAGGATTACATATTGTTGGAAGATATATTGATTTAATTGATGGCACTATTCAATACAATAGTGAATTAGAACAAGGAAGTCAATTCAGTATTGTACTTCCAAATAAACCAATTTGAACTTAAAATAATCGATATGCAAAAAATTTTACTAATTGAAGATAATGAAGCGCTTAGAGAGAACACCGCAGAAATTTTAAGTTTAGCTAGCTACCAAGTCTCTACTGCCGAAAATGGTAAAATAGGAATTGAAATGGCCTTAAGCAATCCTCCAGATTTAATTGTATGCGATATCATGATGCCAGTCTTGGATGGCTATGGAGTTTATCAAATAATCAATAAAAACGAAGCCCTGCAACATATTCCTTTTATTTTCTTAAGTGCTAAAAGCGAGCGCTCGGATTTAAGAAAAGGGATGGAAATGGGAGCAGACGATTATATTACCAAGCCTTTTACTGATGCAGAACTAATCAATGCCATTAAAACCAGATTAGATAAAATTAAAAACTTACAAAATAGAGCAGTAAATAATATGGAAACTTGGAGTCAAATAGTTTCCGAATTAGGTCATAAAGATGAAATGCATGAGCGACTAGAGAATCATGACATTGTTGAATATAAAAAGAAGCAGGTCATTTACTCAGAAGGGCAACATCCTAATAAATTATTTTATATCGAATCAGGCAAAGTGAAGATTTATAAGTCTAGCGAATCTGGAAAAGAATTAATCACTAATTTATTATCTGCAGGAGACTTCTTCGGATACTCCTCTTTGATAGAAAATAAAATTTATGAAGAATTTGCAGAAACACTGGAAGAGTCTTCTATAAGGGTTATCCCAAGAAAAGAATTTGAAGAATTGATTTCAAACAACCACGAAATAGCCTTGAAAGTGATTAAACTACTAGCCAACAATATTAATGAGAAAGAACAGCAATTAGTTGCCTTGGCTTATCATAGTTTAAGAAAAAGAGTTGCTGATGCATTATTAACCTTAAAGAAAAAATATGATTCAGAAAATAATGGACATTTTTCAATAGCCATTTCTAGAGAAGATTTAGCCAATATTGCAGGCACAGCCACTGAAAGTTTAATTAGAACTTTATCAGATTTTAAATCAGAAAAATTAATTGAGATTAAAGAAGGGAAGATCACCATTTTAGAAGAGAAAAAATTAGCTCTTTTGTTTAACTAGTAGTAGTTCCAGATAGTTCTAAATAATTGTTTACATTGTTTTTCCAAAGAAGAAATTCTTGTTCTAGATAAGCAACTTGAGCTTTATTTTTCTTGAATTTTTCAAGTTTCTCCTCTCCTATTTCCTTTTTACCACTTAACAAATTCAATGATCTATCTAATTGCTGGACATCTTTTTTGAGTAATTGTATAGCCAATTCCCTGTTTAATATTTGCTGATTTACATCTTCTGCCCAATTCACCATTGACAAACCCTGTGCTTCTTCTAATTTATCTGTCAA
>CAZXWT010000123.1:0-4198 GCA_964644475.1 uncultured Sediminibacterium sp.
AACGAAGAAGTATATTCAGTATTAGATAAAGTAATGACAGAAGTTGCCAACCTATTCCCATTTGAATACATACATATGGGTGGTGATGAAAATGCAAAAAACAATTGGGAAAAATCTGCTAATGTTCAAGCTTTAATGAAGCGTGAAGGATTAAAAGATCAAATGGAAGTGCAAAGTTATTTTGTAAGAAGAATGCAAAAAATCATCAACTCCAAAGGAAAGAAAATGATGGGTTGGAATGAAATCTTACAAGGTGGACTAAGTGGCGACGCTGCTGTAATGAGTTGGCAAGGTGTTAAGGGTGGTATTGAAGCCGCAAAACAAGGTCATAAAGTAGTAATGTCTCCAAATGACTATAACTATATTGATTATTATCAAGGCGAAGTAACTGCAGAAGGAAAAGTATATAGAGGCTTAAGAATGAAAACCACTTATGGTTTTGATCCTGTGCCTGCAGGAGTGGATGCCACATTGATATTAGGTAATCAAGCAAACCAATGGACAGAGCAATTACAAACAATGCGTAATGTTCAATATATGACATGGCCAAGAGGATTGGCAGTGGCAGAAACCAATTGGACACCAAATGAAAAGAAAGATTGGAATAATTTTACTAAAAAAGTAGAAAAACATTTTGAAGTATTTGAAGCGGCTAATGTGAAGTACGCAAAAAGCATGTACGATGCCATTGTAACGACCGAATTAAATACAAAGGGTGAATTAATCTTAAAAATGGAAGGCGAAGTTGATAATCTAAGATTCTACTATACGATTGACGATCAGATGCCTGATAATTATAGTGACGAATACACGAAACCTTTTGTCATTCCTGCTGATGTAACTTTAGTGAGAATTCAAAGCTATAGAGATGGCAAACCAATCGGCAAACTCTTAAATATTCCGATTGAATCTTTAAGAAATAGAGCAAAAAAGGTTTTATAATATACAATGAGGCATTCGATATTATCTATATTACTATTGTGTACTTTGATAGTATCGAATGCTCAAAATATTCGTTATAAAAAAGACATCACCGAATTAGGTGATAGTTCTAGAGTTCAAAAAATCATTAATTTATTAAAAGGAACTCCCAATCCTTTAATTGATTCAGCCAATTTAGTAATCAATAGGTATATACAATCTATTGGCAGTTTGGAAGGTAAATTGATACATTCTATTAACATAGAGCAAAGACATTTCGGGACAGATGTAGACAAGCCTACTGTACTTAGAAAAAATAAATTTATAGACTTTGCCAATAAGCTACATGACAAAACCAATTCAAACACCATTGCAAAAAATCTATTCATTAAAGTTGACGAAGCATTAAATCCATTACTTGTCGCTTACAATGAAAAATGGCTTAGAGATTTGGGATATATTCAGGACGCAAGGATATTAGCTTATCCCAATAAAGAAGACACCAATAAAGTAGATGTATTTGTTGTTACAAAAGACATCTTACCTATTGGCGGTTATCTTAATTTAAAGGAAGCCAATGCATTTGAAATTAAATTAAATACAGAAAATGTAAATGATTTAGGTAATGCATTTAGTATTTCTCAAAACTATGATCACGAAAGAAAAACAAGTTCAGGATGGGGTTTTGACTTTACCACTAGAAATGTTGTAGGCAGTTTTTTAGATATTAAAACTGGCGCACAATCTTATACTGCGAACTATGCCAATAAAATGGCTTCTGCAAGTAATGTATTTATCACTGGAAATAAACCACTACTACACCCATTAGATAGATGGACATATGGTTTTGATATTCACCAAGAGAAAAATAGAAATGCCTATAGTAATTGGTCAGATTCTTTGTACATCAATACTCTCCAATATCAATTAAAACATTTTGACGCCAATGTGGGTTACCAACTTTTTATAAAAAATAAACAATACCATATAGACAACCTAAGGTATTTTGTTCAATTAAGATATTTAGAAAATGACTTTTCATTAAGACCAATACAATATCAAAGTCAGATTGATAGAAATTATCAGAGTATACAAGCCTATTTTGGTTCATTGACTTTATTTAAACAAAAAATAATCAGAACCCAATACCTATATGGCTTTGGGCGTAACGAGGATTTGCCAACAGGTAAGTCATTGATGTTAACAACAGGGCATTACAACAGAGAGGGTCAGTCACTTCCCTACCTTGGATTTCAGTTAGAGTCTTATAAACTATTAAAAAATGAAAGTTTTACACATACCAAACTAAATGTAGGATCTAGCTATTATGAAAAGCAACTACAAGATTTTAGATTTTTAGCAAGTATAGAAAGTATTAGCAAAATCCATTATTTAGAATCTGGTTATAGGTATAGACAAGTGATCAACCTGAGCTTCGCACAAACATTGAAAAATAAATTCAATGAAGCTTTATTGATTAATAGTATTTATGGAATACCTCAATTAAATAAAGAAAGAATCAGAGGAGGCACCAGAATCACTGCCAACTGGGAATCAATTTGGTATAATTCAAGAACATTTTATGGCTTTAAAAAAGCACCCTTTGTATTTGCTAACCTTACATATATAAGAACTGTTAGCGAACCTATAAAGAATGGCGATATTTATAGTGCAGTAGGCGCTGGTATAAGAGTAAGAAATGAAAACTTGATTTTAGGTACTATTGAACTAAAAGGATTTTATTTCCCAAGAACTAATTTGCAATTGAGTCCTTTTAATGTAAGCTTAATTGCCAATATCAGATTTAAATACAACTCAAGCTTAATTGAAAAGCCTGATTTCGTGTCAATTAATTAATAAAAGGCCTTTTTGATTCAACTATTCCTATGTAGTTTTGTTATCTAATTATGGTTCAAGCGTATAATTTTTTAGCCAGCTGGCAGTTATTTCCTGAGAAATGCAATTTTGAATACCAGATTGTGCCTAAATCGGGTAATTACAAAATTGACAGTATTCAAAATGGCCACGCATTGGACTTTAGTCACAATTGGGTGAATATAGAAAACGAAGCATTTTATGCCCAATTTTCGGTAAACCCTAATGGCGAATTGCATCCATTTAATTCAGGCAATAGTGCAGAAAGTTTTGCCACCCATATAGCTGCTGAAATTAATAATGCTTCTTGTTTAACAGTTTGCTTTTATAAAGAAAATCAGGAGCAGCTTAAAGTGGTGCATGAAATCTTAGCAAATGGTTTTTTGAAAGTGACCCATTATGGAAAGAAAGAAGATGGAACTAGCTTCACCAATACAGAAGTATACCACAAACAATTAAGTGTTCTACCTTATGCCTCTTCCGCAGGCAGTGTTGCAATAAGACCCACAAAAGAAGGTGTTATTAAACACAAAGCTTTATCTGCAATGGAAGATCAAACCAATATGCAATTAAATCAAATTAAAGAACAGATTGAATTATTGGCAAGGCAAGCGCAAGAGATCAATAAAAGAAAAGAATTAAGCATGATGATCTATGAGGCTAAAATAACTTTCAAGCCACAAATTGGTCAAGTTTATCATGTATATGAAAAAACGGACGGCAGCCATGTATTATCCCTAGTGGCTCCTAGTGAATGGGGAGGCGGGTCTGGACCTTTTGCACAATTTATTGCAACTGTAAAACTTTTAGCTGATCACACTTGGGTAGAATGTTAATGTAAACTCAGACTAATAGCCATATTTAGCTAAAATCGCATCAACTCTTTTTTCAACAACAGCATCTTTTAATACTGGCGGAGCATGATGCTTCTTAATGGTAGCGTCAAATATCAATGGCCCTTTACATCCCCAATGTTTATTCTCTGCAAATGCATCTACCCCATCAATATCATGTGAAGGATTTACTCTTGTAAAACCTGCCCATAAAAAATTCTGAATATCTGCAGCCATCCAATGAGCATCTTCAGTAATTACAATCATAAATACCCCTGCTTGATCTAATAATTCAGTTCCTTTATTTTGCAATTTTTCTTTTACTAATTCTTTCGAAGTACCTTCTGCATTGATTGAAATAACTCCAGGCATTACACAAGCAGCATGAGCAAAGTTTTGTGTTATAATTTCAGGTACAGCAGTACAAAGACTTCTTTTTTTATCTCCATAAGCTGCCATCACTACTTTCGATCCTTCATTCAATCCTTCACCAGAATAATCCAAAGTATCCATCGTAGTTTTGGTATAAAAATGTACGTCTCTTTTTAAATCCATTCGCTCCATCATGT
>CAZXWT010000124.1:0-1275 GCA_964644475.1 uncultured Sediminibacterium sp.
GATTTTAATAATGATGGTTGGCAGGATTTAATTGTAGTGGGAGAGTGGATGCAAATAAAGTTCTTGGAAAATCAAAATGGTCAATTCAAAGATATTAGTAGCACTACTGGAATTCAAAATCAAATAGGTTGGTGGAATACTATTCAATCTGGAGATTTTGATAAGGATGGAGATATGGATTATATAGTGGGTAACTTAGGTATGAATTCTTTTTATAGAGCTACAGATACCTATCCAGCAGCTATCTATGCTAAAGATTTTGATAACAATGATAGCTACGATGCATTTCCTGCATTGTATTTGCCTACAAGTCATACGGATACGATCAAAAAATTATATCCTGCACAAACAAGGGAAGACATTGTAAAGCAGATGATCAGTATGAGAGCCAAATTTCAAAATTTCAAAAGCTATGCAGTTACTCCAATAGATCAAATGTTTACCCCTGAGCAATTAAAGGGGGCTCAAATTTTGAAAGCAAATTATTTTGGTTCAAGCTATTTGAAAAATAATGGAAAGGGACAATTCGAATTAATACCACTTCCTAAACAAGCCCAATTTTCAGCATTGAATGGTATACTAGTAGACGATTACGATATGGATGGTCAACTAGATGTATTAATCAATGGCAATGATTATGGAACAGAAGTAACTGTTGGTAGATATGATGCATTAAATGGTCTTCTATTAAAAGGAGATGGCAAAGGTGGTTTTAAGCCATTAACTATTTTAGAAAGTGGGATTTTTATTCCAGGCAATGGTAAAGCATTGGTAAGCTTAAAAGCTGCTAACGGGGTTCAATTAATTGCGGCATCTCAAAATAAAGGTCCATTGAAAATATTTGAATTAAAAAAGCCTGGTATTTGGATTCCTGTTGCAGCCAATGAACTGTCTGCAAGTATTGAGTATAAAAATGGACAAAAAGCTAAAACTGAATTTTATTACGGAAGTTCATTTATGTCTCAATCAACTAGAGGCATTTATAAAAACGATCAAATAAAATCAATAACAATCATCGATAATAAAGGAAACAAAAGAGTGATTCAATAATAGTTTAAAGAAGTATTTATGAAAAAACAATTATTTAGCGCAGTATTAGTGTTGGTTTTTGGGTTAACCGCATGTAAGCAAACAAAACAAGTCCCATTAGATAAAGTAGACTTAATCATCAATAATGAAGATCAATTGACGCAAATTATTATATATGATGTTTTCACTCCTCCAGTAGCGAGTCGTATTTATGTATATTCATCTATAGCAGCTTATGAAGCTATT
>CAZXWT010000124.1:1375-4071 GCA_964644475.1 uncultured Sediminibacterium sp.
TGACTAAATTATATAGAGATAATTTGGCTTTTGAAGATTCAAGTGATTATAAATACATTGGATTAAAGCGAAAATTCAATTCTTTACATGAAGCTGCTGCAGAATGTTCAATGAGTAGAGTATATGGCGGCATTCATTATGTAATCAGTGTGAATACGGGTGCTGCAATGGGTAAGCAAGTGGGAGGTCTAGTCGTTAAAAAAATATTAGAGTAATACTATATAATAACTTTTTAAACTAATCGCCATGTCTAACACAAATAATCAATACGATGCCATTGTTATTGGCTCTGGAATAAGTGGAGGATGGGCAGCCAAAGAGCTTTGTGAAAAAGGATTAAAAACATTGGTCTTGGAAAGAGGAAGAGATGTGGTTCATTTAAAAGATTATCCTACTGCTACCAAGCAACCTTGGGAATTTCCACATAGAAAGGGCAAGACCTTAGCAATGCAAAAAGATAATCCTGTTTTGAATAAGTGTTATGCATACGATGAAACCACAGATCATTTTTTTGTAAAGGATAAAGATCATCCTTATGTACAAGAAAAGCCCTATGATTGGATTAGAGGTTATCAGGTAGGTGGAAAATCTTTATTATGGGCAAGACAAACCCAACGATGGAGTAAATATGATTTTGAAGGACCTGCAAGAGATGGTTTTGGCAACTGGCCCATTACATATGATGATTTAGCTCCTTGGTATACTCATGTTGAATTCTTTGCAGGAATTAGTGGTAATTATGACAAATTGGATACATTACCTGATGGTCATTTTTTACCTGCTTGGGAAATGAACGATGTGGAGCGTGCAATGCAGAAAGCCATCATGGGTAAATTTAGCGATAGGCATGTAGTGCAAGGAAGATGTGCGCATTTAACAAAACCTGAGCCAATTCATATTAAACAAGGAAGGAATCAATGTCAGGCAAGAAGTATGTGCGAGAGAGGATGTCCATTTGGTGGATATTTTAGTTCAAATTCATCCACTATCCCTTGGGCTCAAAAAACGGGTAATTTGACTTTACAAACCAATGCAGTGGTTCATTCAATCATTTATGATGAAGCAACTCAAAAAGCATCGGGCGTAAGAGTGATTGATGCAGTGAGCAAAAAAGCCACAGAATATTTTGCAAAAATTATTTTTGTTAACGCAGCAACTTTAAATACCAATTTAATTTTATTGAATTCTACTTCAAAGAGATTTCCGAATGGTTTAGGAAATGACAATGGATTATTGGGAAAATATATTGCATTTCATAATTATAGAGGTAATCTATCAGCTAGTTATGATGGGCCATTAGATAGTTATTATTATGGCAGAAGACCTACACAACCCATGATGCCCAATTTTAGAAATGTACACCAACAAGAAACAGACTTCTTGAGAGGCTATATGACTTTTTTTGGCGCTGGCAGAGGAAATGCATCAGGCGCTGAAACAGAAGGTATTGGTGGGGCTTATAAAGAAGCTATTGGAGAACCAGGCGGATGGTATGTATCTATGATGATGCAAGGAGAGACCATTCCTAAAGCTAGCAATCATGTAAGATTAAGCACTGAGTTAAAAGATGAATGGGGAATACCACAATTAATCACTTCAATAGATTATGATGATAATGATGTGAAATCGATGAATGATTTTTTAGAACAAGGTACTGCAATGCTTGAAGCTGCTGGTTGCAAAAATATTGTAGCTTCAGATACCAAGCAGGCACCAGGTTTAGATATACATGAAATGGGAGGTGTTAGAATGGGGAAAGACCCAGCTACTTCTTTATTAAATGAATGGAATCAAATGCATCATTGTAAAAATGTTTTTGTAACTGATGGCGCTTGCATGGTAAGTACAAGTACACAAAATCCATCCTTAACTTTTATGGCCATTACTGCAAGAGCAGCAAATTATGCTGTAGAGGCACTTAAAAAAGGAGCTATATAAATGAAACCTATCCAATATTATACCAATGAAACGATCACTATAAAAAGCTATCAAGCTATAGTAGTGGGATCTGGAATTAGCGGTGGTTGGGCAGCTAAAGAATTATGTGAAAGAGGTTTAAAAACATTGGTAATTGAGAGAGGCAGAAAAGTAGAACATGTAAAAGATTACCCTACAGCTAACAAAGCACCATGGGAATTAAGGCATAGAGGAAATATTACTGAAGCTTTTAGAAAAGATAATCCACTGATTACAAAATCTGCAGGATTTGGAGAAGACAATGCACATTTTTTTATTGAAGATGCAACACAACCTTATATCCAAGAAAAGCCATTTGATTGGATAAGAGGATATCAGGTTGGAGGTAAATCAATCATTTGGGGTAGGGCCTGCCAAAGATGGAGTGATTATGAATTTACTGCACCCGCTAAATTTAATTACGGTTTAGATTGGCCAATTCGTTATAAAGATGTTGCTGATTGGTATACACATGTAGAGAAATTTATTGGAGTATGCGGAAATGCAGATGGAATTGAAGCTATGCCTGATGGGCATTTTATGAAACCATTTGATTTAACTATAGTAGAACAGCATATAAAAGAGGTAATTGCAAAAGAATATGGCAGACATTTAGTGCATGCAAGATGGGCTCATATCACAGAACCTGAACCTATACATTTAGAACAAGGAAGAGCCAAATGTCAAGCTAGAAATTTATGTATGCGTGGATGTCCATTTGGAGGTTATTTTAGTTCGGT
>CAZXWT010000125.1:0-4053 GCA_964644475.1 uncultured Sediminibacterium sp.
GCGTGATTTTTACCACTTGTTAACACAAAATAACACTTTTTACCACTTTCGAAGCGCAAATAGGCTATTCTAGTTTTCCACAAGAAATAAACCGGCCTGAAAATCAATACTATAGCCGTTTTTAGAAAAAAACCTCCTGTTTTAGGGCAAATTGACTGTTAAAAGCTGTGGATAACCCTATTTTTTAGGTTTATAACTAGTGAATTAGCTTGAAAATGAGGTCTTTGCCTACATTTGCAGCATGTTTATAAAGCCCAATATAGAGATAGCTGCTTTTGATTATAACCTTCCAGAGGATAAAATAGCTTTTACACCCGCTACCAATAGAGCAGATAGTAAATTATTAGTTTGGGACAAGGAGATTATTGAAACATCTCAATACAAACACATCGCCAATTACCTTCCTACCAATACAGCATTGTTTTTTAATAATAGCAAAGTAATTGCTGCAAGACTTTTTTTTGAAAAACAAACTAGTAATGGACAATCGCACATTGAAATATTTTGTTTAGAACCTTCTACAAATTATACACCAATGATTAAAGCGATGGAAGCTACCAAATGCGTTGATTGGTATTGTTTAATTGGAGGTGCAAAAAAATGGAAAGAAGGTTTATTAACTAAAGAGATATTAATTGATGATAAATTAATTCATTTCAACGCAGAAAAATTAGCACAAGAAAATGGACAATACTTAATTCGATTTTCTTGGGAAGATGAATCAATAAGTTTTTCTGAATTACTTACACATATTGGCAATATACCTTTACCACCTTATATAGAGCGAGCTGCTACCAATGAAGATAAAGAAAGATACCAAACTACTTATGCAAAAGAAGAAGGATCTGTAGCTGCCCCTACCGCAGGATTACATTTTAGTAAAGATGTTTTTGATCAACTAGCTGCAAAAAATATACAAACTAATTTTTTAACATTACATGTAGGAGCAGGAACATTTATGCCTGTTAAAGCTGCAACAATTGACGAACATGTTATGCATGCAGAGTTTATTGATGTTGACATTAGTACAATACAACATTTAATCAATCTATTAGATGCTTCAAGAAATGAAAATATTATAGCTGTAGGAACTACTTCTCTTAGAACTTTGGAGTCATTGTATTGGCTAGGTGTTCAACAATACCATGCACAACAAAAAGATAATAAAACCAATAATTCAACCCTAAGTCTTACTCAATGGGAGGCTTATGAATTAGATGCTAGTCAAATCAGTCCAGCTATTGCTTTAACAGCTTTATTAAAACATTTAGAAAAAAATAAGTCTTCGCATTTATTTGCCAAAACACAATTGATGGTTACCCCTGGCTATTCATTCAAAATATGCAATGCACTAATAACCAATTTTCATCAGCCAAAATCTACCTTATTACTCATTATTGCAGCCATCACTGGAGAAGAATGGAAAACCATTTACAACTATGCTTTAAATAATCAATTTAGATTTTTAAGCTATGGAGATGGTTCTCTTTTATGGATTAATAAAAACTAAATTAATTTTCGATCGGTAATAGTAAAGTAATAGTAGTTCCTTTACCTAATGCCGAGTCTACTTTGATGGTTCCCTTGTGTATATCCATCACCCACTTTACATAGCTCATTCCTAAGCCAAATCCTTTTACATTGTGGATATTGCCAGAATGCGCTCTATAGAATTTTTCAAATATGTGTTTAGCAGTGTCGCTATCCATTCCAATACCCTTATCTTGAAATGCAATTTGAATCTTATTGCCAAGAGTGGAAGTTTTAATAGTAATGTCAATTGTGTCTTTCGCATACTTAATTGCATTATCTATTAAATTTGAAAATACATGTAATAAATATTCTTCATCTGCTTGAATCACTGACGGATCTGCTTCTAAAATAGTCTCCACATTTGAAGGCTTCGCTTCTAATTGTAGTTTGAAACTATCCAAAACACCAAAAATTAAATCATGCACATCAACTGGTTGAGTATTTAATTCATATTCTTTTTTCTCCAACTGTGCTGCCTGCAATATCACTTCCACATGCTTATTCATGCGTACATTTTCTTCTTTAATAATATTACTAAAATAAGAAACAGCACTTGGATCGGATTGTACTTTATTGGTCTTCAATGCATCTACTGCTAATGAAATGGTTGCTAAAGGTGTCTTTAATTCATGCGTCATATTATTAATAAAATCACGCTTAATTTCATTCAGTTTCCTTTGAACTAGCAAAGATCTAAGTGTAATAAAGAAAGCTGTAAATACAATTAAAATAAACAAAACTGCACCAACAATTACCCATCTTAAAGTTTGTAATAAATAAAATCTAACATTGGGAACTATGATAATAATTGTTTCAAAAGGACCCACAGGTTCTATAACGTCCTGTGGCATAACCGTCACCCTTGTTTGTAAACTATTGATATCATCTGTATACGCTTCTTCAAACTTTTTACTCATCATCTCAATCTTACCCTTCTTGTCCGAAACAGCAAATTCATAACCTAAGCCCTTTAAGCCATTCTTCTCTAATGCATTGGTGATTTTAGTTTGTATATCACTATAACTAAAAACATCTGCAACACTAGACTCATCGAAGTTATGTAAATGGTATTCTTCCTTAAGAGACAACCCTCTCTTAGGTAATCTTAGTGACAAACCACTGGTCATCTTCTTGCTTATATCATTGGAAACAATCAAAGCAGATTGGTTAATCTTATCGCTTAGTTGATTTTTTTGTAAAATGAATAAACCTTGTAACCATGTAATTTGAATAAATAGAATACCCAAAATAGAAAGGGCAATTAAGGTAAATATTACAGGGAAGGTTTTTCTCATGGGATACAAATTACAAAAAAAATCCTTCCCGTTGTATCGGGAAGGATTCCTATAAATGATAATTTTTTGTTATTATAATACGCCTTCTACTAAAACTGTTGTTTTATTGTTTAGGACTTCTACAAAACCACCTTTAATAGAATAGGTTTCAGAAGGACTTGCTTTATGCAACACCTTCACTTGACCTACCCCTAATGCACTTACCAATGGAGCATGTTTGTCCAATACTTCAAACAAACCTTCGATACCAGGCAATTGAACACCTTGTACTTCTCCACTAAATAATTTCTTCTCCGGTGATAATATTTCTAATAACATGAATTCTTCTTTAAAAATTAAGCCATCATCTTCTTACCTTTTTCAATAGCATCTTCTAAAGTACCTACCAAGTTAAATGCAGCTTCAGGATACTCATCAACTTCTCCATTCATAATTGCATTGAAACCTCTGATAGTATCTTCAATAGATACAAACACTCCTTTTAAACCTGTAAACTGTTCAGCTACGTGGAATGGTTGAGATAAGAAACGTTGAACACGACGAGCACGTGATACCACTAATTTATCTTCATCACTTAATTCATCCATACCTAAGATGGCAATGATATCTTGTAATTCTTTATAACGTTGTAAGATCATTTTAACTCTTTGAGCACAATCGTAATGCGCATCACCTACAATCGCAGGAGTTAAGATTCTTGAAGTTGAATCCAATGGATCCACCGCAGGATAAATACCTAAATCGGCAATCTTACGAGACAATACAGTTGTTGCATCCAAGTGAGCAAATGTTGTTGCAGGAGCTGGATCCGTTAAGTCATCCGCTGGTACGTATACTGCTTGTACTGAAGTAATTGAACCATTCTTAGTAGAAGTAATACGCTCTTGCATCAATCCCATTTCTGTAGCCAATGTTGGTTGGTAACCTACCGCAGATGGCATACGACCTAATAAAGCCGATACCTCAGAACCTGCTTGTGTGAAACGGAAGATATTATCTACGAAAAATAAGATATCTTTTCCTTTACCTGTACCATCTCCATCACGGAAATATTCAGCAATGGTCAAACCACTCAATGCAACACGAGCACGTGCTCCTGGAGGTTCGTTCATTTGTCCAAATACGAAAGTTGCTTTTGAATCTTTTAATTCATCTAAGTTTACTTTACTCAAATCCCATCCACCTTCTTCCATGCTATGTTTGAAAGCATCACCATATTTCATAA
>CAZXWT010000126.1:0-1286 GCA_964644475.1 uncultured Sediminibacterium sp.
AAGAGCAGGAATTAGCAGATTTTAGAAATAATGTAATTTACAATTGGGAGCACAATTCTGTTTATGGAGGTGAAGGAGGTAAGTACAATATTGTAAATAATTTTTATAAACCAGGTCCAAATACTAAGTTTTCAGTGGTTAAAAGAATTATCAATCCTAGTAAGGATGATAAAATAGGAATTGGTCAATTTTTTGTTGAAGGTAATTGGGTAGATGGAAATGAAGAAGTTTCAAAAGATAATAGGATTGGAATTGATTTTGATAATAAAGCTACAGAAAGTGACAAGGATTGGGCAATAGTTAAAAAACAATTTGATGTAATTGATATTCCTAACCAATCTGCAAAAGAAGCTTATAGTGATATATTAAATCTAGTGGGGGCTTCTTTCAAACGAGACGATTTTGATCTACGAATTATTAAAGAGGTAATTTTAAGAAAAGGAAATATTATTGATGTTCAAGGAGGCTATAAGCATGGAACAATGTTTGAAAATACATTAAATGCTTGGCCGGTATTAAAAGTCGGCAAGCCATTAGAAGACATCGACAACGACGGAATGCCTGATAATTGGGAAAGAAAAAATGGATTAAATATTAATTTAGATGATTCAAATGGCTTTGATTTATCAAAAGAATATACAAATATTGAAATGTATTTAAATTCATTAGTTGAAAAAAAATAAAAAGAAAATGAAATATATTTTTTTTATTGTAGGTCTAATTCTTTTATGTGCTTTTATGAACCCAGAAAAAAAGAAAAAAATATGGCTTTGTGGCGATAGTACTATTGCTATTAAACAAACCACTGCTTACCCAGAAACCGGATGGGGGATGCCTTTTGTTTATTTTTGGGATTCTACTGTGTTGGTTAAGAATTTAGCCAAAAATGGCAGAAGTACTAAAACTTTTATCAATGAAGGCCTTTGGAATCAATTTTTAAATGAAGCTTCTGAAGGAGATTATGTATTTATTCAATTTGGACATAATGATGAATCAGAAGAAAAAAAAGATAGATATACCAATCCAGAAGAGTTTAAGACTAATTTGACAAAATTTATAAAGGAAGCTCGTGCCTTAAAAGTCACACCAATTTTATTAACCCCGGTATCTCGTCGAAAATTTGATACAGTTGGTATTGCTATGGAAACACATAAATTATATAGTGCATTAACACAGGAAGTTGCAATTGCAGAAAATGTTTTATTCATTGACCTAGATAGGAAGAGTCGTGAGTTGTATCAACAGTTTGGAAAAGATAACTCTACTTTATTATTTTTACAATTAAA
>CAZXWT010000126.1:1386-4019 GCA_964644475.1 uncultured Sediminibacterium sp.
AGAAGTTGTTACTGTAGATGCAAGTAAATCTAATATTACACTTATTGGTGAAGATGAAAATAATACAATTATTCAATTTGATAACCATTCAGGTGTAAAGGATGCAAATGGTGATACACTGAATACTTGGACTTGCGCTGCTGTATTTATTTATGGCAATGACTTTCAAGCGCAACATATTAGTTTTAGCAACCAGGCAGGTTTTAATGCAGGCCAAGCAGTTGCTTTAAGAGTAGAAGGCAATAGAGCTTCTTTTTTTCACTGTAAAATGTTGGGCTTTCAGGATGTTTTATTTTTAAGTGGTAATGGGGTGAAACATTACTTTGAAGATTGTTATATAGAAGGAACGACCGATTTTATCTTTGGAGCAGCTACTGCTTTATTTGAATCTTGTTTAATTCATAGCAAAAAAAATTCTCACGTTACAGCTGCTTCTACCAATTCTATAATACCTTTTGGATTTGTATTTAAAAACTGTAAACTCACTGGGGACTCTAGTTTAAACAAAGTTTCTTTGGGAAGACCTTGGAGTCCAACGGCAAGTGTTATTTATATCAATTGTTGGTTAGGTAAACATATTATTGAAGAAGGTTGGAATAATTGGAAAAATCCTGCAAATGAATTAACAGCTAGATATAGTGAATTCAATAGTACTGGTCCAGGGGCTAACCCCAATAAAAGAGTAACTTGGAGTAAACAACTTACCGAAGATCAAGCAAAAACTTATACTACTGCTAAGATTTTGGGATCTTGGGAACCTAAACAAAAATAATTTTAATTTAATATCTATGAAAAGTGTTTTTTCTTTATTTGCGCTAATTGTATTCACATTAAATTTAAATGCTCAAACAAATAAATTAAATGCTATACAAATTGCAATTGGAAAATTAAGTTCAGCAATGATTTCTGCAGATAGTAATGTTTTAGATAAAATAACTTCTTCTCATTTAAGTTATGGTCATTCTGGTGGTCATGTGGAGGGTAAAGCAGAATTTATTCAAAAAATTGTAAGTGGTAAATCAGATTTTGTAACAATTGATATTAGTGATCAAACTATTGATATTGTTGGTAAGTCAGCTATTGTAAGACATACTTTAAATGCTACAACAAATGACAATGGCAAGCCTGGACTCGTAAAGTTGAAAGTATTACTTATATTTCAGAAAGAAAAAGGAGTTTGGAAATTGATAGCTCGACAAGCTGTTAAAGCTTAGATTTCTTTTTTTGATGATGCACGTTGTATAAGTTCAGTTGGAATAACAACGTCTTCAAATTGTTTTAAGGGGCGTTTACTTTCTATTTGTTTGATTAAGAGTTCTGCAGCAATTCTTCCCATTTCATAAGCTGGCTGTCTTACAACTGTTAAAGAAGGAGCCAATAAATCTGTTAAATCTAAATTACTAAAACCAACAAGACCAATTTGATTTGGTATAGTGATACCTGCTTTTTGTGTATATCTCATGATATTAGTTGTTATTTTATCAGAGCATGCTAATATTGAATCAGTTTGGTTTTTGTCATTTATTATTGTTTTCATAATTCCTTCAACTTCATCATAATTCAAGCCTCCATGAGCACAATAGTAAATTTTATTTGAATCCACTTCTAAGCCATTCGCTGTTAATGCATCCTTATAACCTTCTACCCTTTCTTTTGTAATTGACAAAAAAGAAGCATTTGCAACACATGCAATATTTTTGTAACCATTTTGAATGAAATGTGTGGTTGCATCATAAGCTGCCTTATAATTATTTACCGAAACTTTATGAATATCTTTGAAATCAACTACTCTATCAAATGAAACCATATTCATTCCTCGACTATAAAGTTGTTGAATATGATTAAACTCTGATGTTTCTGCAGATACTGAGAAAATGATTCCATCCACACTTCTTGAGGCCAAATATTGAAGTGAGGATATTTCTTTTTCTACATCTTCTTTACTTTGAGCAATAATCACATTATATCCTCTTTCTTGAGCTACTGATTCAATTCCATTGATCGCTTGAGAAAAGAAGCTGTTGGCAATTTCACAAACTAAGACGCCAATAGAGCTACTTCTTTTTTCTTTTAAACTTAAGGCAATAGGATTTGGTCTGTAATTATTCTCTTTTGCATAAACTAAGACTTTTTCCTTTGTTTCGGGGCTGATTTCGTAACTATCTCTCAAAGCCCGGCTTACAGTGGATGTCGATAATCCAAGTGCTTTAGCGATGTCTTTTATAGTAATAGCCTCAAATTTCATTTTTTCAAAATATATGGCTTAAAGTTAGACCTTTTTACGCAATTTATGCCGGTATCGTTTGCGTAAAATTGGCCTATAAATCCATTATAGATAAGGCTCAAAATGGGCTTATTTCTTTAAATTTATTCTTCTATGAAACGATATATAATTGCTTGTTTAGCAAGTATTTCTTGCATGCATGGGGCAGCTCAAAATCACCCCAATTTTATAGTGGCAAAAACTTCATTTAAAAAAGATACTGTTTCAATAGCCAAATTTAGTGCAATAGCCAATGGTCATTTTTTAAATACTCAGGCTATTAACAATGCAATTGGTTTTATGCATAAAAAAGGTGGAGGAGTAGTGGTGATTCCTAAAGGCCAATGGCTAACAGGACCTATTGTGTTAA
>CAZXWT010000127.1:0-4018 GCA_964644475.1 uncultured Sediminibacterium sp.
ATATGGTTCAAAAAGTACGTTATTTAACCAGAGTCACTAAGGTTGGGCATGCAGGTACATTAGATCCCTTGGCTACAGGTTTATTAATTATTTGTACTGGAAAGTATACAAAGCAAATTAATACCTATATGGGTATGACTAAAGAGTATACTGGCACTATGGTGATTGGTGCAACCACACCCACATACGATTTAGAATCCGAGCCAGAAAATTTCAAAAATATTGATCATATTAGTGCTGAACAGATTCAATTAGCTACGCGACAATTTGTAGGGCCTATTTTACAAATGCCTCCACAACATTCTGCCATAAAAAAAGATGGTAAAAGATTGTATGAATCTGCAAGACAGGGGATTGAAGTAAAAGTAGATCCAAGGCCCATCACCATTGAAAGTTTTGAAATTACCAAAATTGAATTACCAACTATAGATTTCAAAGTGGTTTGTTCAACTGGAACTTATATAAGAAGTCTAGTGAAAGACTTCGGAGATACTTTGGGAGTAGGTGCTTATATGAGTGCACTTAGAAGAACTCGTATTGGAGATTTCAAAATTGAAGATGCAATGCAGTGGGAAGACTTGGCAGCTGAAATAAATCAATTATTAGCAGAATAGTTTTTTAGAAAGGCAATCCAATTCCAAATTGCCAAGCATAATTGTTCACCCTCATTGTGTTAGGTTTCACTTCGGTCCATTGAACATTGCTGAGGTTTAACCAGCCATTATTAGTGGTTCTAGTGGGATCTTTCATCTTTAATGCATAGTCAATTCTGACAATAAAATAGTTAAAGTCGAATCTTAGTCCTGTACCAACACCCACTGCTAAATCTTTATAAAGTCTGTCTAACTGGAATCCTGCTTTTGGATCAGCGTCTGTATCTCTAGAGTTCCAAATATTACCCATATCGGCAAAAATTGCTGAACCTAATTTATAAGAGCCCCACTGAAATAAATTAAATCGATACTCTATATTGGCTTCTAATTGTATATCTCCGAATCTATCAAAGTTTTGGCTGGTTTTACTTGTGTCGTAAAAATTAGAACTACCTAGTCCAAGCTGTCTTAAACCCCAGGCGCGCATGCTATAAGGTCCACCAGCAGTGAATTGTTTAAAGAATGGTAATGCACCCCCCAATCTTTTATCCTTGCTATAATTATTGCCATATCCACCCATTAATCTAAATGCCCATTCTGAATATGCCAATTTAATTGACTTTCTTAATTCTAATTCTGCTTTGATATAAGTATAGATATTGTTATTCAAAGAAGGAATTAAATTAGTAATCGCACCAGCTTCTTCGATACCCAATTTTATAAAATTATGTTGATTGCTGTATTTCTTGGAAGGGCCAGATTTAATAAAGGTAAATGTTTGACTCATTACATTACCATCGTTGAAAGAAGATCTCAAAAATGGATTAAGTGCTAACAAATTATCCAATTTGGCAAACTTATTCAATTGATACATTTCAATATTAATTGGCTTGTAAACAAAAGTCTTTTCAGTGCTATTAACATTATTCTTCCACTCATAACCCCAGCTAGTAGTGAAAGATTTAAGTTGATAATAATCTAGTCTGTCGATACTTGATCCGTTTAACAAGAAATTTGTTCTAGTGGAATAGTTTAAGGCATGTTGATGAGGCATGAATGGGATTAAAATATTAGGGAAACTATAAGTATGCCCAATATTCCATAGCAAGGTTTGTGCTAATTGATCTTTGCTATTATTTAGGTTTAACTCCACGCCAGTTCGAAGACTAGTAATGCTTGGGATAGATTTTTTACCTACATTTTTATCTCTGTATGTAAGACTTGTAGATAGTCCTAATAAGTTACCGCCACCTAATTGAGCAGAGTTTTTACTACCTTCTATATCCGCACTAATACTTCTTCTTAAACTTGGGACTAATAAATAATGTAGATAAACGCTATCATTCACTAAAGTTGATCTTGCATCAATTTGTTGCCAAGCACCAAGACTACTGAAATTATTAAGGGTTTGATAAAATTTTCCTTCATTATAAGGTTCGCCAATTTTAATAAAGGATTGTTCTTCAAAAACACTTGTTTTAAACTTAGGTTTTCTGTACAAATGAACAATAGATTTATAGGTCTCTACATTCGGCATTGCTTGCAATATGACAGAATCAGGATTATCATTTATGCTCAAATCACTATAGAATAATTGTTTGCCAATAGGATATGTTTTATTTGATGCTGCATTACTATTTCTTAATTGTATACTAACTTTCCATTTAGGGTTAACTAGATTACTTTCATTGGCTGCAATCACTTGGTCCATTTGCCCAAGTGGGTCTAAATTAACTTGCATTAAAGATTGATCCAAAGTATCAATTTCTGCAAAAATCTTTTCTTTAGTAAAATTATAGTATCCATTATTTCTAAATAGTTCTACTAATCTATCTAATTCATTGTTGATTATTTGATTTGAATAGGCTGCTCCTTTTGTTAAATAAGATTGATCAATATGGGCAATGGCAATTTTTTGCAATGCTGGATCTGATAAATTATAAAATACAGAATCAATAATTGTTTTGAGTTGTAAGTCAACCTGCATTTTTACAGTCGTTCTATATTCGCCCTTGATGGTATCAATCGAAAAGCTTGGGCTAAGTTGAGCATGATTATACCCTTGAGAAGCCAAAAATGACTGCATGTAATTTATAGCTCTTGGAATTCGTTCTGGTTGGAATTGAATTGGTTGAACCAATGTTTTAAAAATTCCAAATTGTCTGATGTATTTTGCTTTTAAACTATCATCCCAGTATTGGTCTAAAACCAATTCCATTTCTTTTTTTAAATGTTTGCTTTGACTTCCATTGACTACTATTTCATTTTTATAAACAAAAGCAGTTTCTTTTGGATAATCGTGAATGATGGCTTTTTTTAGGTCAGAGCAGCTGTTTAATAAAAATAAAAGGCCTAGTAGGCAAAATCTTGAATAGAAACCAATATTTTTATTCTTCAGTAACGACATAAAGATGATCAGTAAGAATGAGCTCAAATATATTCAATCTTTTGCCCATAAAAAACATTGGGCCGAAGAATCTGTATTTATAGTGGAAGGTCCCAAATTGGTAGGAGAGTTAATAGAGAGTGATTGGGAGGTAGAAGCTATATATGGAATAAAAGAATGGGAAGAGAGTGCAAATGGTCATTTACCCAATTTTCAATTAGTCACCGAAGAAGAATTGGAAAGAATGAGCTTGTTACAACAACCTAATCAAGTAATTGCACTCGTTAAAAAAAAGCAATATAATACAGCGATCCAATTTAAAGGTAAATCTACCATTGTCTTAGATGGCATTCAGGATCCTGGAAATTTAGGAACCATCATTAGAACCCTTGATTGGTTTGGGGGTACTCAAATGATTGTTACAGAAGATACTGCAGGCCTCTATAATCCAAAAGTGATTCAAAGTACGATGGGTAGCTTTTTAAGAGTTAGAGTGGAAGTTGTAAAAGATATTCCTGCTTTATTGTCTACTCAGGAAATTCCTATTTACGGTGCATTATTAAATGGGTCATCCATTTATGAAACTAATTTTACCAAAGAAGGTTTTTTAATCATCGGCAATGAATCAAAGGGGATAAGAGAAGGATTATTATCAAGTATCAATCAAGCTATTTCCATTCCAAGATTGGGTCAAGCTGAATCTTTAAATGCTGCAGTGGCCACTGGCATTATTCTTTCTAAATGGCTTGGACATTAAGATTTAATCAAATCGAATGGTTTTTGCAGGGCTAATTTTTTTAATCCAAATAGTCGGAATTAAAAAAGAAATATAGCTAATCAATGCAGTGCCTAAAATAATCAATAGTATTTGTAAAGGAATTATTTTAATTGGCAGGGTTTTCATAAAATAGGCAGCTTCATCTAATTGAATGATTCCACTGTATTGTTGCAATAGGGATAAGCCAAGTCCAACAATACATCCAATTGCAATACCTATCCAACTAATAAAACTTACTTGATATAAAAATACTTTTCTAAT
>CAZXWT010000128.1:0-4001 GCA_964644475.1 uncultured Sediminibacterium sp.
TAATATTTTAAAAACAAAAAGATGAAAGTTAGAGCATCTATCAAAAAACGTAGTGCCGATTGCAAGATCGTGAAGCGTAAAGGTAAATTATACGTAATCAACAAAAAGAATCCTCGCTTTAAGCAAAGACAAGGATAGTAACCATTTAAGTAAATAAAAACAAGTTTTAAAATATGGCTCGTATTGCCGGTATAGACTTACCAAAAAACAAAAGAGGAGAAATTGGATTACAATACATTTTCGGTATTGGTCATTCAACTGCTCGTTACATCTTAGATAAAGCAAACATCAGTTACGATAAAAAAGTAAATGAGTGGAATGACGAAGAGCAAACTGCTATTCGTAATATCATTAACGCAGAATTCAAAGTAGAAGGTGCTTTACGTAGTGAAGTTTCTATGAGCATTAAGCGTTTATTAGATATCGCTTGTTACCGTGGTTTACGTCACAGAAAAGGTTTACCTGTTCGTGGTCAAAGAACTAAAACAAACTCACGTACTCGTAAGGGTAAGCGTAAGACAGTTGCTGGTAAGAAGAAAGTAGCTAAAAAATAATAACCTAGGGTAATATTGGTGAAAACTAATATTACCCTTTGCTATAAAAATCCCTATCAGAATTGGATCCTGTTGAGTCAACAGGGGAGATTGGATAAGGTTTCCGCCTCGGCGGAATTTTCTATTAAATAACCCGCTCTGTTTTTGAAGAAAAATAGGGCACACCTCAAGTAAAATGGCAAAACCACAAAAAGCACAAAACAGTGCAAAAGCAGCTGCAAAAAAGAGAGTCGTTAAAGTCGACGCAGCAGGCGAAGTGCGTATCAACGCAAGTTTCAACAATTTAATTATCGCATTCACAAACAAAGCTGGTCAAGTAATTAGCTGGAGCAGTGCTGGTAAAATGGGCTTCAGAGGTTCTAAGAAGAACACTCCATATGCAGCTCAAATGGCAGCAGCTGACGCAGCAAAAGTTGCTTTAGACGCTGGTGTGAAAAGAGTAGATGTATTTGTTAAAGGTCCAGGTTCTGGTCGTGAAGGAGCTATCCGTTCTATTTCACAATCAGGTATCGAAGTAACTTCTATCCGTGACGTGACTCCAATGCCACACAACGGTTGTCGTCCTCCAAAACAAAGAAGAGTATAATCGATTATTTAAACATTTTAATAACAGGGTGTTTCATTCATTTTAGATTTTTACTGATGAAACATCGACACTAAAAAATCACAAAACAAGTATTATGGCACGTTACACAGGTCCCAAAACAAAGATTTCCCGCATTTTCGGCGAACCTATCTTAGGAAACGCTAAATGGTTAGGAAAAAACAGCAACCCTCCAGGTCAACACGGTGCACAACGCAAGCGTAAGCAATTAGGAGAGTATGCATTACAGTTAAGAGAAAAGCAAAAAGCTAAATATACTTATGGTGTATTAGAGCGTCAATTCCGTAAAACATTTGAAGAAGCATCTCGTTTAAAAGGTGTTAAAGGTGAAAACTTGATCAAATTGTTAGAAGCGCGTTTAGACAACACTATTTTCAGAATGGGTTTAGCAGCTAGCCGTCCAGAAGCACGTCAGTTGGTAGCTCACAAGCATATCGCAGTAAACGGTGAAGTTACTAACGTACCTTCTTACACATGTAGACCAGGTGATGTTATCACTTACCGTCCTAAGAGTGCACACAATACTTCTATCGTTAGCAAACAACGTCCATCAAGCACTAAGTTTAGCTGGGTAGATTGGAATCCAAACACTAACACTGGTACATTCATCGCAATGCCAGAGCGTGAAGCAGTTCCAGAGAATATCAAAGAACAATTAATCGTTGAATTGTATTCTAAATAGTAGCACTTAACAACATTTCTTTCTTCGGAAAGATTCAAATAAAAAAAAGTTTACCATGGCAATATTAAGTTTTCAAAAACCAGATAAAATTGTTTTACAAAAAGCAAATGACTTTGAAGGACAATTCGAATTCCGTCCATTAGAGCCAGGTTTTGGTTTAACATTAGGGAACGCTTTGAGAAGAGTGTTATTAAGCTCTTTAGAAGGTTTTGCAATTGTAGGTATCAAGATTGAAGGTGTAGACCACGAGTTTGCAACTATCAAAGGAATTACAGAAGACGTAACTGAAATGATCTTAAACTTAAAGCAAGTTCGTTTTAAGCGTAAAGGTGATCAAGACGTTAGTTCTGAAAAATTAACTTTATCTATCAAAGGTGGTAACGAGTTTAATGCTGGCCATATTGGTGATGCATCTGCTCAATTCCAAGTAATGAATCCTGAATTAGTGATTTGTACAATGGATCCATCTGCTAAATTAGATATCGAATTAACTATCAACAAAGGCCGTGGTTATGTACCAGCTGAAGAGAATAAGTTAAAAGAAATGCCATTTGGTTATATCGCAATAGATTCTATTCATACTCCAATCAAGAATGTGAAGTATTTAATGGAAAACTATCGTGTTGAGCAAAGAACAGACTACGAAAAATTAATCTTAGAAGTAGCTACTGATGGCACTATTCATCCTGAAGATGCTGTAAAGCAAGCTTCAAGAATCTTGATCCAACACTTAATGATTATCACTGATGAGAATATCACTTTCGATAACAAAGAAGACAAGAAAGAAGATGTAGTAGATGAGCAAGTATTACAATTAAGAAAAGTATTAAAAACTCCATTAGAAGATTTAGATCTTTCTGTACGTGCGTTTAACTGTTTAAAAGCAGCTAAAATTAACAGCTTGAGTGAATTAGTTCAATACGAGCAAGAAGATTTAATGAAGTTCAGAAACTTCGGTCAAAAGTCTTTATCTGAAATCGAGCAAGTATTGATCGAAAGAGGATTAAGCTTTGGAATGGATTTAGGTAAATTAGGATTAGACAAATTAGATTTACAATAATTGTAAATCACTATTGATAACCGAGCTTCGGCTCAAACCTTACAATTCCTGACACGGTGTAAGGCAAAAAAATAAAAGTCATGCGTCACGGAGACAAACAAAACAACTTAGGCCGTAAGAAGGCACACAGAGAAGCTTTATTAATGAATTTAGCTTGTCAATTAATCATGCACAAGCGTATCGTAACAACTCTAGCAAAAGCTAAAGCGTTAAGAACGTATTTTGAGCCATTGGCTACAAAAACTAAGAAGACAGGTAGTAAAGATATTATCAGTCATAACCACAGAATTGTGTTTAGCTATTTAAACGACAAAACTGCTGTTAAAGAATTATTTACAGTAGTTGCTCCTAAAATTGCTACTCGTCCAGGTGGTTATACTCGTATCATCAAATTAGGTATTCGTCCAGGTGACAATGCTGAAAAAGCGATGATTGAATTAGTAGACTTCAACGAAATCTATGGTAACTCAGTAAATGCTGCTGCAGAACCAGCTAAGAAAACTCGTAGAAGTAAAGCACCAGCTGCGACTAAAAAAGCTGCTGAAGCACCTGCTACTGAAGAAGCAACTGATTCTACACCAGAAGCAGCGGCTGAATAATGATTTATGTGAATTAAGATATAAGGCAAGACTTTGGTCTTGCCTTTTTTTTGACTAATTTTGACCAACTAATAAGACCCTATACAATGAGCGCACAACCCGCAGTTTTAGTTCTAGCCGATGGCAATGTATTTCATGGACAAGCATTTGGAAAAATTGGCACCACTACAGGTGAAATCTGTTTTAATACAGGTATGACTGGTTACCAAGAAGTATTTACGGATCCAAGCTATACAGGGCAGGTAATTATCATGAATAATGTGCATATTGGTAACTACGGTGTGAAGGCTTCTGATGTAGAGAGTAGTTCAGTAAAAATTCATGGTTTAATTGGAAGAAATTTAGAAGAAAAATATAGTCGTGCATTAGCAGACGGCAACTTGAATGAATATTTAATTGCAAACAATATTGTTTCTATTGAAGGTTTAGATACAAGAGCATTAGTGGCACATGTAAGACAATGTGGAGCGATGAACTGCATTATCTCTTCTGATAATTTAGA
>CAZXWT010000129.1:0-3947 GCA_964644475.1 uncultured Sediminibacterium sp.
CCTTGTTTCATAATATGAATTTTTAAGGAAGCACGGTTTTTGCCGTACAATTATTGAATAGGTTGCAAAGGTAGGCCAAAACGAGTTTTTGACCAAATTTTAAGGCTTTTTAGCCCATTTTAAGACTTCATATTCACATATTGCAATGGAACCCCGAAATTCTCTGCTCTACAAGCTGCTATAACTTCTTGTAAATCATCGATTTTCTTCCCTGTCACACGAATAATATCATCCATGATGGCAGTTTGAACTTTTAGTCCCTTATCCTTGATGAATTTCACAATTTTCTTAGCGTCTTCTTGTTTTAAGCCATTTTTAACTGGAACATCTTTTTTAAAGATCTTTCCACTTGGTTGAGGTTCTTTCCCTAAGTCAAAAGCATTGGCGTCAATTCCTTGCTTAATAGATCTACTTAATAGGACATCCACAATTTGCTGAACCTTCATTTCAGAATCAGACTCTAATTTGATTAAATAGTCTTTTTTATTAAGATCGATCACCACGTGAATCCCTTTAAAATCAAAGCGATTAGTGATTTCTTTTTTAACCACATTCACGGCATTATCTAATGTTTGAATGTCTACAGTGCTTGAAATATCAAATGATGGCATATACTATAAATTTAAAAAGATATTATACAATTGATGCATCTAATTTAAACCAAGCTTTTGATTTAATTAGAAAAACAATTCCGAAAAGGATTAAAAATAAAGAGATTAATTCTGCTTGAGTTGGTTGAAAAGGCAAGAATTCATATTTATTATTCACCCTTATTTGTTCAATTAATAAGCGTTCAACTCCTGCAAAAACCAAGTAGACTCCAGTTAAAATACCTGGTTGACGAACTCTTTTACGAAAAGACCACATAACTAGGAATAAAGTAAAAGTGCCTATAATCTCATAAAAAGTGGTTGGATATACAGGAAGAGGCAATTGATTGCAATAATTACCAAAACAACCCGCAATTCGCTCCCCTTCGTTCACCACATTATGAGGATATTGATAAGCCCAGGCCCAATCAGGTAGCCATGCAAAAGGCTTGGGATGTAGATTTACAATCCCCCAGTCTCCATCTCCACTCATATGGCATCCAATTCTTCCTGCTGCATATGCAAATAACATAGTTGGTGCCATTGCATCTGCAAAATGAATCACACTTATTTTAAATTTCTTGATGTAAATAATAATGGCAATGGTTGCAACTATTAATCCACCATAAAAAGTTAAACCAGAAAATGCAATGATCGAACCCCAAGGATCTTTTGCAAAATCATTTAGGTTTTCTAAGTTATGAAAAATCTTCGCGCCAATAAAACCCCATAGTGCTGCTTGTAAAACAATATCACCTACTCTATCATGGGGCCATATCAAAAACTTCTTTTTTTCAGGAACTGCTAACTTTACTTTATCTTTTTCACGCCATTTAAGATATGTCATCAATGCTGCCACACCTATTCCAGCACCTAAGCTCCCTTGAGTAGATAAAATATACAATTGCGGATTAGACAAAGCATTCTCAATTAAAAATGCACCTATCAATTTATAGCCAAACAAAAAACCAAATACCAAACTTGTTGCTAATTCACCCCAAGTAGCAGGTGCACCAATAGTGATTTCTTCTTCTATTGCTTTAAACTCACCTAACTGTTCCTTTCTTTTTAATTCACTATATAAAACAAAGCCAGATCCTATGAAAGCCAATGCTACAAAGAATCCGAAGGTATTCACTAATTGTAACCCACTTAATTGAATGCCAAAAATATCACGAATTAAAAAATATAAATTGGGATACATAAATAATGAATAATTGTATATGCAATGATACGAAAAAAAAGGGCCACACTAGAAAGTGCGGCCGTATTTTACTAACCCATCTAAAAACAAAAACCCTTTAATATTTTTATTAATTACAATGTTCTTTAAACATTGAAATTAAGTGTTGTGCGATCACTTGAGCAGGAGTACCTTCAATATGATGTCTTTCCACCATGCTTACTAATTCTCCATTTTTAAATAGTGCGATAGCTGGTGAAGAAGGAGGATAAGGTAAATGATATTCTCTTACTTTATTTACTGCTTCCATGTCGTATCCAGCGAAACTTGTTGTGATTCTATCTGGTTTAATTGTTGAATTAGCAACTGCCATTAAAACACCTGGTCTACATGCACCAGCTGAACAACCACAAACTGAATTTATCACAACTAATGTTGTACCTTCTTGTTTCACTGCTTGTTCAACTTCTGCTGCAGTTGTTAGATCTTCAAAACCATTATCAACTAACTCTGCTTTCATTGGTAAAACTATCTCTGCGGGGTACATATCTCATCTATTTGTACCAAAATTAGGTATTTTTAAAATCCCTTACAAATTTGTTTTAACGTCATTTTGGCGTAAAATCGTGGTAATAAAGTAAGATTTTTGAGACATAATGGCCTAAAATGACTAAAAAAGGCCTCAAAATGAGGCCTTTAGATAAGATAATATTTTATAGTATTTGACTATCTGAGGTAGCCTAAAATTTTCAACATTGACTGAGCAGATTGCTCTTTAGCATACACCCAATCTACCAATTTACCTGTTTTAGGATCTTTCTCTACGATTACATGCTTTGGCGAAGGAATCAAACAGTGCTTAATACCACCATAACCACTAATTTGATCCTGATATGCTCCTGTATGGAAGAACCCAACGTATAAAGATTCACTATTCTCTTCCACTTTCTCCCCTTTCTCTGCATCTTTTAATTTTGGTAAGAACACTTCATTGATATGCTCTTCTGAGTCATAATAATCATGACTATCACAAGTAATGCCACCTAATACCACACGTTGATAATCGTTTTCCCATTTATTTACTGGAAGCATTAAGAATTTCTCTCCAATACCCCATGTATCAGGTAAAGTAGTAATAAACGATGAATCAATCATATACCAACACTCTCTATCATTTTGTTTTTTCTCTGCAAGCACTTTATAAATATGCGCCATACTCTCACCTACTGTATAACTTCCAAACTCTGTATAAATATTAGGCATCGGCACTTTTGCTTTCTTACATGCTTTCTTGATATTCGATACAATTTCATTAATCATAAAATTATAATCGTATTCAAAACCTAAAGAATGCTTGATTGGGAAACCACCACCAATATTGATTGAATCTAATTCTGGACAAATCTTTTTTAATTGACAATACAAGTTGATGATCTTATTTAACTCAGACCAATAGTAAATATCGTCTTTGATACCTTTATTCAAGAAGATATGCAACATCTTCAATTGAAACTTGTCTTCATATCCTTCGATCTCGTCTACATAGAACTCCAAAATATCTTTCGCTCTGATTCCTAATCTAGATGTATAGAAAGGAAAACTTGGCTCTTCTTCTGCAGCAACTCTAATACCTAATTTAAAAGGCTGTTTAGCATTACGCTTATAGAATTGTAATTCTTCTACATTATCTAAAATTGGTATAACGTTTTTAAAACCGCTATTAATTAATTTTGTAATTCTACTAGTATAAGTCTTTTGCTTATATCCGTTACAAATGATAAAAATATCTTTGTTGATTTTTCTTCTTTTATACAACTGATTAATGATCTCAATATCATATGCATAAGAAGTTTCTAAATGAACATTATGAGATAAAGCTTCTTCTACTACAAAAGAAAAATGTGAACTCTTAGTACAATAACAATAAAAATATTGTCCCTCATACTTATGCTTTTTAAAAGCATCCGCAAACATTTTCTTTGCCTTATTAATTTGCATGCCAATTTTTGGCAAGTAAGTTAATTTTAGAGGAGTGCCATGTTTTTCTATGATGGCTTTTAAATCAAGACCATTAAATTCCAAATAACCATTATCGTTTACATCAAAACCTTCTTGAGGGAAATGGAATGTCTGTTTAACCAGAGAGGTGTAGGTATTGTTCATTAATTAAGCTG
>CAZXWT010000130.1:0-2518 GCA_964644475.1 uncultured Sediminibacterium sp.
TGAGAGGCTTTGTAGCCGGTACGGGAATCGAACCCGTCTTTGCCCCGTGAAAGGGGGCTGTCCTAGCCGATAGACGAACCGGCCGTCGTTTGATAGACGTTTGTCAATCGGGTCGCAAAAATAGGACGCAATCGCTTTACTGCCAAATCATTTTGCATTTTTTTCGTTGAAAATCAATTTTATGGGTGTGGGTAGGGGCCAGTTCTTTTTCTTGAAACTATCAATGGTTCGTATAAATCCTTGATTTTGTTGATAATTCATGCTTATTTAATGGCTTTTTTGGAGGAATTTTTTTAAAAAGATGGTAACTTCGCCACTCCTATTGAAAAAAAATTAAAAAAGAATACTATGAGTTCAGTTAAAGTTGCGATTAATGGTTTTGGTCGTATTGGTCGTTTGGTTTTCCGCCAAATTTATAACATGGAAGGAATTGATGTAGTTGCTATCAACGACTTAACTTCTCCAGCTGTTTTAGCACACTTATTAAAATATGATAGTGCACAAGGTCGTTTTGATGCTGATGTGAAAGCTACAGAAGATTCTATCGTAGTAAATGGTCATACAGTTAAGATATATGCTCAAAGAGATCCATCTCAAATTCCTTGGGGTGCGCACAATGTAGATGTAGTAATCGAATCTACTGGATTCTTTACAGATAAAGAAAAAGCTGAATTACATATTAAAGCAGGTGCGAAGAGAGTAGTAATCTCTGCTCCAGCAACTGGTGATATGAAGACTGTTGTTTACAATACTAACCACGAGATCTTAGATGGTACTGAAACAGTTATCTCTGGTGCTTCTTGTACTACAAACTGTTTAGCGCCTATGGCAAAAGTTTTTGAAGACAAGTTCGGCATCGTTACCGGTTTAATGTTAACTGTTCATGCTTATACTAACGATCAAAATACATTAGATGGTCCTCACCCTAAAGGTGATTTAAGAAGAGCTCGTGCTGCTTCTGCGAACATCGTTCCTAATAGTACTGGTGCTGCTAAAGCAATTGGTTTAGTATTGCCTTCATTAAAAGGTAAATTAGATGGTTCTGCACAACGTGTTCCAACCATCACTGGTTCTTTAACAGAATTAACTACTATCTTATCTAAGAAAGTAACTGTGGAAGAAATTAACGCAGCTATGAAAGCAGCAGCAAACGAATCTTTTGGTTATACAGAAGACGAGATTGTTAGCTCTGATGTAATTGGTATCACTTATGGTTCTTTATTTGATGCAACTCAAACTAAGATCATGACTCAAGGTGATGTTCAATTAGTAAAGACTGTTAGCTGGTACGATAACGAAATGAGCTATGTTAGCCAATTAGTTCGTACAGTGAAACACTTTGCAAGCAAAATTAAATAAGCAATTTGCAATACAAAAATGCCTCCGAGTTCGGGGGCATTTTTATTCTACTATTTTAACTTTTATAAACATATACAATGAGTACTTTTAATGATTTTTCTTTTGCTGGTAAAAAAGCATTGATCCGTGTAGATTTTAACGTGCCTTTAAACGATGCTTTTGAAATTACCGACGACAACCGTATCCGCGCAACAGTGCCTACTATTTCAAAAATTTTGAAAGATGGTGGTAGTGTTATTTTAATGAGCCATTTAGGTCGTCCAAAAGATGGTCCAACAGAAAAGTTTTCATTAAAACATATTGTAGCACATTTATCTAAAGTGTTAGGTGTAGAAGTTCAGTTCGCGAATGATTGTATTGGGGCAGAAGCAGTGGAAAAAGCAGCTGCATTAAAACCTGGTCAAGTCTTGTTATTAGAGAACTTACGTTTTTACAAAGAAGAAGAAAAAGGAGATACTGCATTTGCTGAAAAATTAGCAAAGCTAGGAGACGTTTATGTAAACGATGCATTTGGTACTGCACACCGTGCACATGCTTCTACAGCTATTATTGCGCAATTCTTTGCTAAAGAAAACAGAACCTTCGGTTTAGTAATGGAAGGTGAAGTAGTGAGTGCAGAAAAAGTATTACATGGTGCACAAAAACCTTTCACTGCGATTATTGGTGGTGCGAAAGTGTCTGATAAAATTTTAATTATTGAAAATTTATTAGATCGTGCAACTGATATTATTATTGGTGGTGGTATGGCTTATACTTTCTTTAAAGCACAAGGTGGAAAGATTGGTAACTCCATTCATGAAGACGATCGTATGCCTTTAGCTTTAGAAATTTTAGCAAAAGCAAAAGCAAAGGGAGTGAATATTCATTTGCCTGTAGATAATATTATTGCAGACAAGTTTAGCAACGATGCCAATACTCAAAACTGTGCAAGTGGTGCAATACCTGATGGTTGGGAAGGTTTAGATGCAGGTGAGGAGTCAAGAAAACAATTTGCTAAAGTAATTTTAGCTAGTAAAACCATTTTATGGAATGGTCCAATGGGTGTTTTTGAAATGCCTAATTTCCAAGCTGGTACTAAAGCTATTGCTGATGCAGTAGCGGAAGCAACACAAAAAGGTGCATTTAGCTTAGTAGGCGGTGGCGACAGTGTGGCAGCCGT
>CAZXWT010000130.1:2618-3806 GCA_964644475.1 uncultured Sediminibacterium sp.
GTCAGTTTTTGACTTTGGTACTTGCTTTGCTCTATCTTTATAAACAAATACACAATTATGTTACGCAAAAATTTAGGATTATTCATCTTTTTAGGAGTAATCGTTATTTTATTCGGTTGGGGTTGTAATGGTTACAACGGTTTAGTTAACCAAGACGAGAATGTTAACCAAGCATGGAACAATGTTCAAAGTGATTACCAAAGACGTGCGGATCTAATCCCTAACTTGGTGAACACAGTGAAAGGAGAAGCGAATTTTGAGCAAACAACTTTACAAAATGTAATTGCTGCTCGTGCAAGCGCTACACAAATGAAAGTGGATGCAAAAGATTTGACTCCAGAAAAATTACAACAGTTCCAAGCTAGTCAAGGTCAGTTGTCTCAAGCTTTAGGTCGTTTATTGGTAGTTTCTGAAAACTATCCTAACCTTAGAGCGAACGATGCTTTCCGTGGATTGCAAGCGCAATTAGAAGGAACAGAAAATAGAATCAAAGTTTCTAGAAACGATTTTAACGCTGCTGTTGCAGACTATAATAAAAGAGCAAGATCTTTCCCAGTGAATTTATTAGCTGGTATGTTCGGATTTAAAACCAAGGAAGGATTTAAAGCAGAAGAGTCTGCATCAAAAGCCCCAGAGGTTAAATTTTAATTATGTGGAATCCACTTTCGCTATTTAAATCTAAGTCTCAAAACTTATTGAGTGCCTCGGACAAGCAATTGCTTGTCCAGGCTATTCAAGCTGCAGAGCAAACCACTAGCGGAGAGATTCGTGTGTATGTTGAATCGCATATTCCTAAGAAACAAGATGCTTTGAAAAGAGCTACTGCCATTTTCTTCAAAAACAAAATGAACGAAACCAAAGACCGTAATGGGGTTTTGGTATATGTTGCTGTAGAAGATAAAAAATTAGCAGTGTATGGCGATCAAGCTATTCACGAAAAAGTGGGTATCGAATTTTGGTATAGCCAAGTACAAGAAATGACTGCTCATTTTAAAGAGGGTGGTTATGTAGAAGGTATTACCAAAGTGGTTACTGAAATTGGACAAGCATTAACGCATCATTTTCCTTACGATAGAACAACCGATGTGAATGAATTATCTGACGAAATCATGGTGGGAAAATGAGTAAACTTTTCAAACTATTTATTGCAATACTCTTTATAGGAGTTGTAGGTGCTATTGGTACAAC
>CAZXWT010000131.1:0-3800 GCA_964644475.1 uncultured Sediminibacterium sp.
ATACTTAAAAGTTTCTGTGGTATAATCTTTAAAATCTAAAAACATACTCAAGCCCGGATGCACAAAAGGAATATGGAATCCTTCTAAATAATTTTCACAGTACAATGCCCAATTGGCTTTGATATAATAATCATTCGATCTACTTGCATCAAATTGTAAATGATTAATAGGCAACCATCCTACTCTTTCTTCCATCTCTCTAAAATACAATGCAGGATCTAGGCCCTTACTTAATTGTGTAAATAACAATGGACCCCATTGATATAAATTCAAATGATGTAAATGATTGTTCTCTGGAATAAAATTTTCTACATCCTTGAACTCTGGCATCGAAACAAATTTGCCATCCAAATGAAAGGCTCGTCCATGGTATTTACAACGCAATTGTTTTAAAGCACTACAAGGTTCGTACACCATTAAATTTCCTCTATGCGTACATACATTACTCAAACAATGTAGATGCCCTTCTTTATCCTTGGTCAATACTAAAGGTTCGTCTATATAATTCTCTAATAATTTAAAAGGATATGCATCTCCAACATTCGGCACCATCCCGGTATGGCCAATATATTGCCAACTTGGAGCAAATATTTTTTCCTTAGCCGCTTCCAAACAAGCCGGATCTAAATAAAAACTAGTATCAATAGTCTTCGCCCTCGCAATATTGGGATCTATAAAAAATTTGGCCATACAATCACAATTATGTCCCAAGATACAACTTTAGCCCCGATCTAATATTGCTAAAGAACTGATTTTGAGCAGTCTATACTGGTCTAAAAACCTGAGAAAATAATCATCAAAATACTAAATTATTTAGTTAATATTGCTAATAAATTTAGTTTTATGCAATTTATAGATCAAGAACCTATGGAGGGGATGGCCACCCAACAGATTAATAAAAACTACCAGGCCCAACAAGTAGTACAAGCCAATGCCACCGGATTTGGAGCGGCTTCGGACGATTTTATGGAAAGAGGTATCGATCTCAACGAGCAGTTAGTACAGAACAAGCCGGCCACTTTTTTCTTTAGAGTTAATAGCGATGCCATGCTGGGTGCCGGTATTCATATTGGAGATACTTTAATTGTAGATAGAAGTATCCCCCCTAGTTCGGGTAAAGTAGTAGTCGCTATTTTGAATGGAGAATTTTTAGTGCGTCGTTTACAAATGCAAGCACATAGTGTAACCCTATTACCAGAGAATAAAAAATATGGCGCGATTCATGTTGAACATTTAGAAGACTATCGTACTTGGGGTGTGGTGACTTATGTAATTCATGGTTTGTAATTTTTTATATGCAAGGCATTGTTGATTGCAATAGTTTTTATTGCTCCTGTGAAAGATTATTTGATCCCAAATTATTGCATAGCCCGATTGTGGTCTTAAGCAATAATGATGGTTGTATTGTGTCTAGATCGGATGAAGCAAAACGCTTAGGAATAAAAATGGCTATACCTTATTTTCAAGCAAAAGAGATGATGGAGAAAAATGGCGTAACTACTTTTTCTTCTAATTATCATTTGTATGGAGACATGAGTTGGCGTGTAATGGAAACCATGAGAGCTTTGCTACCAAAGGGTTCCGTAGAAGTGTATTCTGTAGATGAAGCTTTTATTGATCTAACGCATATTGCTCTCGAAGACTTACAAGCTTATTGCATTCACTTAAAAACAACCATCGAAGAATGGACAGGTATTCCTGTATCTATTGGAGTAGCACCTAATAAAGTACTCAGTAAAGTTGCTAATAGATTAGCGAAGAAAAATAAAATAAAAACCAAGGGTGTGGTAGTGCTACATAACACGCGACTCATTCAAGCGGCATTACAACAAACACCTGTTGAAGATATTTGGGGCATTGGATTTCAGTATGCAGAAAAATTAAAAACATATGGCATACACAATGCCTACACTTTAAGTATCAAAGACCTTAGTTGGGGCAAGCGTTTTTTAGGAGGCATTGTAGGGATAAAATTAATAAGAGAATTAAAGGGACATAAAACACATGCCATGCAAGCCCCTCGTACCGAGAAAAAAATGATTGCTACTACAAGAATGTTTGGAAGAGATGTAAGTGATTGGCAAGAAATTGAGGAAGCATTAGCCACTTATGCTACAAGGGCTACAGAAAAATTAAGAAGACAACATAGTGCGGCCAGAGGTGTAAGTGTATTCTTATTAAAAAAAGCGCCAGTGAACCTGGCACTCGCACATTACCATCGAGGCAAGCAAGTCAATGGCTATACCGTACTAGACAATCCCACTCAGATCACCCCCGATATTATTAAAGCCGTGGTGGCACTTGGGAAAAGTCTATTCGAAGAAGGAGAAATTTATAAAAAAGCGGGAGTTATTCTAAGCGATTTTGTACCAGACAGTGCGCTTCAGACCCACCTTTTTACACCCCCCTCCGACCCTAGGCGTAAAAAACTAATGAATGTTATAGACAATATGAACGCTGCTTATAGGGGCGATGTACTCAAATTTGGGACTTCTGGCACCCAAAAGAACTGGAAAATGCGCAGTGAGAAGCGCAGCAAGCGTTATACCACAAGGTGGGACGAACTATGCTTGGTGAAATGAGTTCACTGACGTATTTTTGCCCAATTTTATACCTATGAGTCATCAGCTACAATCCAACGAATCCATCCCATCAAAAAAGAAGAAAATTATAGTTTTAGGAAGTGGCCCTAATAGAATTGGACAAGGGATTGAATTTGATTATTGTTGTGTACATGGATTATTAGCAGTGAAAGAATCAGGATATGAAGCGATAATGGTCAACTGTAATCCTGAAACTGTATCTACAGATTTTGATATGGCCGATAAATTATATTTCGAGCCAGTATTCTGGGAACACCTTTGGGAAATTATCGAATTAGAACAACCAGAAGGAGTGATTGTTCAATTAGGTGGACAAACAGCCTTAAAATTAGCGAAGCGTTTAACAGAAAGAGGTATTAAAATTATTGGAACATCATTTGATAGTTTAGACATTGCAGAAGATAGAGGACGCTTTAGTGACTTATTAAAAGAATTGGATATTCCTTATCCACAATACGGAACAGCCTATACAGCAGAAGAAGCGATTGAAGTAGCCAACCAAGTAGGTTACCCAGTATTGGTTAGACCAAGCTATGTAATTGGTGGACAAAGAATGCGTATTGTTATTAACGACGCAGAAGTAGAAAGCTCTGTAGTAAGTATCTTAAAACATATCCCAGACAATAAAATCTTGATTGACCATTTCTTAGATCGTTGTCAAGAAGCAGAAGTAGATGCCATTTTTGATGGAGAAACTTTTCATGTAATGGGTGTAATGGAACATATTGAACCAGCAGGTATACATAGTGGAGATAGTAATGCAGTATTACCTGCATTCAACCTTACTCCATTGATTGTTGCTACAATGGAATTCTATAGCGAGAAAATTGCAAGAGCTTTAAATATTAGAGGATTGATCAATATTCAGTTCGCTATCAAAGACGATAAAGTATATGTGATCGAAGCTAATCCAAGAGCTTCTAGAACAACTCCATTCATTGCAAAAGCATACCAAATACCTTATTTAAATATCGCTACTAAAGTAATGTTAGGTGCTAATAAATTAACTGACTTTACGATGGAGAAAAAACTAGATGGTTTCGCTATTAAAGAACCAGTATTTAGTTTTGAAAAATTCCCTGGAGTAAATAAAGAATTAGGACCAGAGATGAAGAGTACTGGTGAAGCTATTCGCTTTATCAAAGACCTTCGCGATCCATACTTCCGTACGCTTTATAAAGAGCGTTCAATGAACTT
>CAZXWT010000132.1:0-3780 GCA_964644475.1 uncultured Sediminibacterium sp.
ATGATTAAAAAAGGCGTTCAGTTTAAATCTTTCAAAGTAAAAAACTGGTACGATTGTGGTAAGAAAGAAAGTTTATTAGAAACCAATGCGGTTCTATTAAAAAAGACTGGTGGTATTACGATTAATCCAGAAAACTATATCAATAGTATTATTATTCCTCCTGTAAGTATTGCAGATGGCTGTGTTATTGAAAATTCTATTATTGGACCGCATGTAACTATTGGAAACAATACTACTGTCAAAAGTTCTGTGGTAAAAGAGAGTATTATTGGCTCTTATACTTCTTTGGACGAAGTAGTATTAGACAATTCATTAATTGGTAGTGATGCTGCAGTAAAAGGTTTAAGTAGAACCTTAAATATTGGAGACAATACCGAAATTGATTTTGGCTAATTATTTATGCAAGTAAAATGAATTGGCTTGTGCTACACAGGTTAATACCAAATCATTGATACATACATGTGCAGGTGTATTGGCCACATACCAAATAGTGTCTGCAATATCTTCGGCTTTTAGAGGAGTATAACCAGCATATACTGCACCAGCTTTTGTAGCATCCCCTTTGAATCTTACCAAGCTAAAATCTGTTTCAACTGCCCCTGGGTGAATGGCAGTTACTTTAACTTGATGTGGTAATAAGTCAATTCTTTGTGCTTTTGAAATGGCATCCACTGCATGTTTGGTAGCGCAATAAATGTTTCCATCCTTATACACTTCTTTTCCTGCGGTACTTCCAATATTAATGATATGTCCTTTTTGTGCAATGATATGAGGAAGAACAGCTTTGCTAGCATATAACAAGCCCTTCACATTCGTATCAATCATGGTTTCCCAATCTTCTAAATTTGCTTCATCAAAAGGATCTCTTCCTAAAGCCAAACCTGCATTATTTAATAACACATTGATCGCCTGCCATTCTTTTGGCAAATTACCGAGATGTTCAAAAACTGCTTTCTTGTCTTGAATATCAAATACTAAAGTCAAGGTTTTTACACCATATTTATTTTCTATATCAGTAGCAACTGCTTCTAATTGTTCTTTTCTTCTAGCGGTTAAAATTAAATTCCATCCACCTGCTGCAAATTTTTCTGCGGTTGCTTTTCCAAATCCCGCACTTGCTCCTGTAATTAAGATAATTTTTGACATGGTTATTTTGTTATAGCGTCTTGAATAAATTGATGCATGGCTTGGTTGACTTTATCAGTTGCTTCCAACATGCCCATATGACCCACTTGGTCTAAGATAAGAACATTTTTCTTAGGTAAAAGTTCAATCTGCGCTTGACTATCTTCAAAAGGTACTGCAATGTCTTCTTTCCCTGCAATCATCCAAATGGGAATTCTTTTTTGGGTAAGCATATGCGTATTAGCCCTTCTATTTCGCATAGCTAGTACAAACTGTATCATTGCTTCTTTGCTAATATCACTTGCACTGTCTATCACTGTTTGAATTTGATCTGGATGCTGTTCTTTAAACTGGTTACTGAATAAATTGGCAGTAGCAGTCTCTAAATATTTTAAAGTACCATGTTCTTCTAAAAATTCTGCCACTTTAAGTCTGCTTGCTTTTTTTGCATCCGAATCGGCATAAGTAGTTGAATGAATTAAGCCTAATCCCAATACATGATTGGTGTAATAATCTGCAAATTCCAGACCAATATAACCACCCATACTATGTCCCATCACATAGTATTGTTCTATATGCAAATGGTGCATTAATTCATGCATAATTTCAACATACAAATTAATCTGTGGTGCTTGACTATGGTGTATGCTTAAAGTCTTGCAATGTACTCCTGGTAAATTAGGAGCAATCACTCTATAGTATTGAGAAAGATATTGAATTTGAGCTTTCCAAATGCAATGATCTTCGCCAAAACCGTGAATTAATAAAAGGGTAGGTTGATTGCCCTTACCTGTATCAAAATAAGCGAGCTCATCTACTCCGTAATTATAATAGTGAACAGTTAATTTATTGGAATCTAGCATCTCTTCCTCTTTTTATTAATCTGATATTTAAAATCAGTGCAATACTCATTAATACAATCACTGCTTGAGAATAATGTTGCGGTATCCAATAGTTCGCTAACATAAATACAATCATGGTAGAAAAGAAAATCCAACCAAGTATTTCAGTTAATTTTCTTGAGGTAAAATAACTTATTAGCGCAATTAAGTAGAAAGGGTGCAGCCAAATTAAATTATAATTCTGATGACAGGCAGTGTGCATAGAGAATTGACTCATATATAATACTAAAGCACCACCAAGTCCAAAAATCAACAATAAAATAATATCCATTGACTTTGCTAAAATTACTGTTGGTCTGGCATTCCAATTGGCAGCAATCACATATGTGATTAGAACCAATAGTAAAACATATATAGGAAGTAGCCCTTTTTCAACTGGCTTAATTTGATACTTAATATGATTGGTCTTTAGAACCAAATTTGGATTATTGGCAACTCTATTATATAATAATTTTGGCAAAAATGCTTGTTCAAAAGCAGTTGGCTTTTTATCAGACTCAGCACCTAACAATAAATCAATACCAAATCCAATCCAGCCCTGTCCAGCTTTGTAAGCAGAAGAAACAATTTGTTCTCTAAAATTAGGAACATCAATTAAGCTATCATTTAGTTGAGCATGTTTGAAAATGCCGTCTTTGATACGAGTAGTGCAATTGTCTTTTATAAAATTGTATAAGTAAAAACGGTTATCACCTACCATATTGGTTTGTAATGCTTGAAACCATTTTTGTTTCTCTATTTCTGAAATATTCAACACCTGCTCGTGTACATCTCTTTCAAAATATTGGTATTCGTATAAAAAATTTGAATAAGTATCTGCAGAGATAAAATACAACAAATCGCCTTTTAAAAATTTACCTACAAAATTGGGTGTACTAAAATCAAAACTGCCATAGTTATAAACTATATCGGTATGATGTGTGCTGTCAATAACTCTAATTGCAGTGTGTCCCCAAATTGTATAAATATCTGCTCCCGCATCACATGTGATTAAACTAAAACGCAGTCTAGCATTATTGGTGCTATCCTGCGCTTTAATCAAATTGCTTTTCGTTAATTGAAAAGCCAATATAAGAATGAAAAAAAATATTTTTTTCATTGGTAATTATTTTCTGCTGTAATTTGGCGCTTCTTTAGTAATATCAATATCATGCGCATGACTCTCTCTCATACCAGCATTGGTAATTTGAACAAAAGTGGCGTTTTGTAAATCTTTAATAGTCTTCGCACCGCAATAGCCCATACCTGCTTTCAAGCCACCCACAAATTGATACACAATTTCACTTAATGTTCCTTTATACGCCACTCTACCTTCAATTCCTTCTGGAACAAATTTTCTAGAGTCTGTGGTATTACCTTGGAAATATCTATCACTACTACCTTCATTCATTGCTCCAATACTTCCCATGCCTCTATAGCTCTTGAACTTACGTCCTTCATAAATAATGGTTTCACCTGGGCTTTCTTCTGTACCAGCAAAGATGCTTCCCATCATAACACAGTTAGCGCCAGCCGCTAAAGCTTTCACCATATCACCAGTGTATCTGATACCACCATCTGCAATGATTGGAACATTTTTCCCTTTCAATGCCTTAGTAGCTTCCATGATAGCCGTTAATTGTGGTACACCTGCACCAGCAACAATTCTTGTAGTACAAATCGAACCTGGTCCAATACCAATTTTCACTGCATCAGCACCAGCATTTGCTAAAGCTAAAGCGCCTTGTGCTGTGGCAACATTGCCTGCAATCAC
>CAZXWT010000133.1:0-3762 GCA_964644475.1 uncultured Sediminibacterium sp.
CATTATATGCTATTTGTGGAGACGCTACTGGACATGGTACTCCTTCAGGTATGTTGGTATCTATTACCAAAGCAGGTATTATAGGACTTCCTCAAATGCCGCCAAATAAAATGCTATCTGCTTTGAATACGGTGGTTAAGAAAGTGGATTTAGGTATTTTAAGAATGAGCTTAAATATTGCACATTTAAAGGGCAATCAATTAACCTTGAGTTCTGCAGGTATGCCTCCTTATTTTATCTACAGAGCGAATAGTCAATCTACTGAAGAGATCATGCTTTCTGGTATACCATTAGGAAGCTTCAATAAAGTAGACTATGACGAGTTAACCACTGAATTTAATAAGGGTGATATTTTGGCAATTATATCTGATGGTTTAGCAGAAGCACCCAATGCTAAAGGAGAACTGTTTGATTATGCTCAGATTCAATCTATTATCACCGAAAATAGTCATTTGGATGCTAAGACTTTAATAGATGAGTTGATGAGTCAGGCAGATATTTGGTTAGATGGTCAACACAATCCTGATGATATTACGATAGTAATTATTAAACATGATTTATAATCTAAATATTTTTTTAATTAAATTTAGTAACATAAAAATTTTCAAAATAGTACAAATTAATACCAATGAAAAAACCAAGTGTTGAACTTAAACTGCCTATTATTCCTAATATGGAATTGATAGCTACACAAACCGCCGAAGTAATTGCTAGGCACATGAATTTGGATGAAGAACAAAGTGGAGAAATTAGTATGGCGCTAATTGAAGCCTGTATTAATGCTTTTGAACATTCAAAGTCTGATAACAATGTATTTATTCACTTTTTAATTGAAGAAGATTCTTTAGTTGTAAAAGTAATAGATCAAGGTATTGGATTTGATAAAACAAAAGTGGAGATCCCAAAGATTGAAAACAAAATTGGTAAAGAAGAGCGTAAGCGTGGTTGGGGCTTGCAGCTGATTCAGGAGTTAATGGACTCTGTAGAGTTTGAATCAAACAGCGATGGCACAACAGTAACAATGAAAAAAAATATAAAACATTAAAATAAAACAGACATGAGCGGATTTATCAAAAGCACAAAAGAAGCAAATCAAATTGTAATTATCGAAACAGATGGTTATTTAAACAATGAAGGTGGTGAAGCAATATCAGCAATTTGCTATGAAAAAATGGGTGCAGGTCAGAATAAGTTTTTGATTAACATGGCAGGAACTAAAGTGGTGAATAGTATCGGAGTTTCAATATTAATTGAAATTATTGAGAAGTTACAAGAAGTTGATGGCAAAATTGGCTATTATAATTTAGCACCCATAGTTTCTAAGACTTTTAATATTATGGGCCTTACTAAATATTCAACTGTTTTCGCAACAGAAGAAGAAGCGGTTAGTGGCTTATAATGACAAAGCACTTTAATATAAACGAGCTTCAATTAAAGTATCTAGAATTAGAGACTTTATTGGATATTACAAATGAGTTAAACTCTTTTGAAAATGTATCTGTTTTATTGCAAGAGATATTAATTAAATCTTGTGCTGTATTGAATGCCTCATCAGGTATGATTTTAATGCAGGATAATAATTCAGATTTGTTCCAAATTGAAGCAGAGTTTAATATAGATGTAGAGGCTTTAAAGGGAGTGATATTCAATAAAAAACGGGGGTTTTTTAACGAAGTCAATCTACATAGGAAGGCTATTCATATTGAAATAGCTGCCGATCCGTTTTTGTCAAAAACAAATTGCACTTATGGTTTGATTGCACCATTGCTTGATAAAAAAGAGCTTGTTGGAGTAATTGTACTTTTCGATAAAGAATCCAGATTGGGCATTTCTGTTTTTGATGAATCGGATACCAATATGCTTTCTGCTATTGCTACCCAAGCAGGAGTTGCATATAATAATATCAAGTTGATTGAAAATATTAAAGAGGCCAAAACCTTCAATGATAACGTCATGCAGTCTATTGTTACTGGGGTTTTTACTACCAATTTAATGGGTGAGATTAACCATGTAAATAGAGCTGCAGCAGGCATAATTAATCTTGAAAGAGAAATGGTTATTGGCAATCATTATGAATATGTATTTGAATCTAATGAAATCATTAATGAGCTCATTGCAAAATGTGAAGTTGAATTAAATACTATTTCAGCTACTGAAATACAACTGAATTGTAATGGGAAAAATACTGCTGTCAATATATCGGTATCACCTCTGTTAAACGACCAGAACGAACCCATTGGGTCGGTTGTAGCTATGGAAGATTTATCTAATTTGGATAAATTAAAATCTACTTTCAAAAAATATGTTTCCAAGCAAATTGTAGACCAATTATTGGAAAATGATGAAATGTTGAATTTGGGTGGGCAGGAACAAGAAGCTACTATTTTATTTTCCGATATCAGGGGCTTTACTTCTATGTCAGAGACTATGCCTCCAAATGAGGTTGTAGAAACTTTGAATGAATATTTTAATTTAATGATTGAAATTATCTTCAAATACAACGGAACACTAGATAAAATTATTGGAGATGCCTTAATGGTTATTTATGGCGCTCCAAATTCTACAGATAAAGACACAGAGAATGCAGTCTTAACTGCAATTGAAATGCAAGAAAAGTTGATTGAGTTTAATCAACAGAGAATTATCCATTCTAAATTACCAATCACCATAGGCATTGGCATTAATAGAGGAAGAGTAATTAGTGGAAACATTGGATCGCGTCAACAGATGAATTTTACTGTAATTGGCGATTCAGTTAATCTTGCTTCAAGATTATGTTCTGCAGCCAAAGCAGATGAAATTATTATTTCAGAAACTGTTTGGAAGCAAGTAAAGAATAATAAGTTGTTTAAAGGAAGAAAACTAAATCCTATAAAAGTAAAGGGTAAAGTAAAGCCAATTGAAATAAGAGAAGTTTTATACCAAAGACCTGGATTTAATTATGAGGTAGCATATAAAATGATTGAAGATTTCTTAATTGCAAATCTACCTAAAGACTATACTTATCACACAATCCATCATATTAGAGATGTTGTAGTACAATCAGAGAGAATTGCAAAAAAAGAAAAAATTAACAAAGAAGATATATCAGATTTAAAATTAGCTGCATGGTTACACGATGTTGGTTATATATGGGAACCTGCAAGGCATGAAGCAAGAGGGGCAGAATATGCCACTACAATATTAAATGCTATGGATTTTCCTGCTCAAAAAATCAATAGAATTACAGGAATGATCATGGCTACTAAGATTCCACAAAGCCCTAAGAATATTCTAGAACAAATTATCTGTGATGCAGACTTAGATTATTTAGGTAGAGGCGGATATGAAGAGAATAGCCTTTTATTGTTACAGGAGTTAAGGCTTAAAAAAGAAATTTCAGAATTGGATTGGTTGAAAATACAGGATCAGTTTTTAACGAAACATACATATTTCACAAAAACTTCAAATTCTACAAGAAATAAATTAAAAGCCGAGGTTTTGGCGAATATTAAAAATAAATTAAATGTAAATTAATTATGGCAGAAGCGGGACATAGCTCAAACAAGCTACATTTTCAATTAGATAGAATTTCTTTTTTTACCGATGGTGTTTTTGCTATTGCAATTACTTTATTGGTAATTGAATTTAAAGTGCCAGTGGTAGAGCATCCAACTGATGCTGCATTATGGGATAAGCTAGTACATATGGGTCTGTTATTATTAGGATTCTTAATTAGCTTTTGTATTGTTGGATATTACTGGTCTGTGCATCACAGAATTT
>CAZXWT010000134.1:0-3749 GCA_964644475.1 uncultured Sediminibacterium sp.
TTTTATTTAAAAACGTTCAAGTCCGCTAAAGAAGAAATCTCCTTCAATTTTAGCGTTTTCATCACTATCACTACCGTGAATTGCATTTTCTCCAATAGAAGTTGCATATTTTTTTCTGATGGTTCCTTCAGCAGCATCTTTAAAATTAGTTGCACCAATCAATGTTCTAAAATCAGCTACTGCATTCTCTTTTTCTAAGATAGCAGCAACGATTGGCCCACTACACATAAAGTCCACTAATTCACCATAAAATGGTCTTTCTTTATGCACAGCATAAAACTCCCCAGCTTGTGCTTTAGAAAGTTGGATCCACTTCATTGCTTTCACGCTAAATCCTGCTTTAATGATTTGATCTAAAATCGCACCAGTATGACCTTTTGATGTGGCATCTGGTTTAATCATTGTAAATGTTCTGTTACTCATATCTATTTGTTATAATGTTGCTAATTGCAGGCGCAAAATTACTAAAAAACCTCCGATTTATGCTAAATTTGTGGACTTATGCAAAGTATTGATCAATTTTACCCATTTCTATCTAAGCCATTTAAGGCGGTTATCACAGCTCATCAAAAACCAGATGGAGATGCAATGGGTTCTAGTTTAGCTTTATATCATTTTTTAAAACAACTTGGACATGATGTTCAAGTGATTTCACCAACTAATTGGGCACAATTTTTAGATTGGATGCCTGGAACAGATCTAGTGATAGATTTCGAACATAATAAATCAAAAGCAACTGAAATTGTTCAAAATGCTGATTATGTATTTTGTTTAGACTTTAATATTCTTCACAGAACAAAACATATGGAGCATGTGATTAAAGATGCTAAGGCTGTTAAAATATTAATTGACCATCACCAGCAGCCAGATACGCCAAGTTTTGGATTTGGTATAAGTGATGTAAAAATGAGTTCAACCTGTGAAATGATCTACGATTTTATCGTACAATCTGGCCACAGTAATTTAATCAATTTGGATATTGCCACCTGTTTATATACTGGTTTAATGACCGATACAGGTTCTTTTAGATTTCCATCATGTACTGCATCTGTTCACAAAATTGTAGCACATTTAAAAGAGTTGGGGTTGCAACATGGCAAAATTCATGAAGCCATTTATGACCAATCAACTGAAGGTAGACTTAAATTTATGGGAAATGCTTTTTTAAATAGAATGCATGTTTTCCCAGAGTTTAAAACTGCAGTGATGGCTATTCCCAAAACAGATATCTATAAATTTGAATTAAAGACAGGGGATACAGAAGGATTGGTGAATTATCTATTGTCTATTCAAGGTATTAAGTTTGCTGCTATAGTAATTGATAGGGAAGAAGAAAGAAAATGGAGTTTTAGAAGCAAAGGTAACTTTGATGTTAATATATTTGCCAGAACACATTTTGAAGGAGGAGGTCATGCCAACGCAGCTGGAGGTAGTTCTTTAAAATCTGTTGAGGAAACCTTTAATGATTTCAAAAAAATATTAGAAACATATAAAACACAATTATCTCAATTAAATTAAAACATGTTAAAGTCAACATTAAAATTAGTCGCAGTACTTGTATTGTTTGCAAGTTGTAATCAGTACGAAAAAGCTCCTTCTGGAATGCTATACAAAATCACTCATGGTTCAGGCAATCCTCAAAAATTAGCTCAAGGTCAATTTGTAAAAATTAATTTAGAATACAAATTACAAAGCAAGGATACAGTATTAAGTTCTACATACGGACAAATTCCAGTGTATTTCCCTATTGACACTGCTAGATTAGGTAAATATACATTTACTGAAATCATCATGCAATGTAAAAAAGGTGATAAAATTGATTTTTCATTGAGTGTAGATACCTTAGTTAAAATGGGTGTATTACAATTCAATGAAGTATTCAAGGCAAAAGATGTGATTGTTGGTAAAGCAGAAATTATCAATGTATTCACTGATGTAGCTAAAGTAGACGAAGACTACAAAGCAGAGTCTGAAAATGAAAAGAAAAAAGAAGTTGCTGCAATTAAAGCTTACTTAGCAAAAAATAAAATCAATGCAGTTGAATCTCCAGAAGGTGTATTTGTTGCAGTTAAGACTCCAGGTGATGCAACAAACAAAATTGACACTACAAAGATTGCAAGTGTTTTATACAAAGGGTATACCTTCAAAGGTGATGTATTTGATACGAATATGAAACCAGATGGCAAACCTTACGATGTAAAAATCGGAGCAGGTGCTGTAATCCCAGGTTGGGAAATTGGTTTACAATATTTTGGCAAAGGCGGTAAAGGTTCTATCTATATCCCAGCAATGTTAGCTTATGGCTCACAAGCAAATGGAGTAATCAAGCCATTTGAAAACTTAGCTTTTGATATTGAAATCGAAGATGTAACTAAGAAATAATTTACTTCATATAGTTATAAAAAAGGGGCTGCAATTGCAGCCCCTTTTTTATTTCAATGCGTTCATTATAGTAATCACTTCTTTCGCTTCTTTTACATCGTGCACTCTAAGAATATTAGCACCATTTTGAATGGCCAAAGTATGTAGCACTGTGGTTCCATTTAATGCTTCCTCTGGGCTAACCCCTAAAGTTTTATAAATACTTGATTTTCTTGAAACACCCACTAAAATGGGTAATCCAATAGATTGTAAATCTTGTAGGTTTTTAATAATAGAAAAATTCTCACTGATTGTTTTCCCAAATCCAAAGCCCGGATCAATAACCCAATGATGAATGCCCTTGGCAGCAAAATCTTCTTTTTTCTTCAAAAAATATTGGATCAAATCTTCAATTATATTTTCCCTATCTGGAACTTGATGCATTGTCTCTTTGGTACCTGTAATATGCATACCAATATAGCCACATTGATGTTTTGAAACGATATCCAAAATAGATGGGTCAAAACTTCCACAACTAATATCATTCACAATACTTGCTCCAGCTAAAATTGCCGCTTCTGCCACTTTAGATTGAAAGCTGTCAATGGAAATAATAATACTAGGAAAAGCCTTAGAAATAGCTTCAATTGCAGGCACTATTCGATCTATTTCTTCCTCAGCCGAGATCATGGTTGCTCCCGGTCTTGTACTTTGACCTCCAATATCAATAATACTAGCACCTTCTTGAACCATTAAGCCTGCTTTATCTATAACCATTTGTGTATTTTCCAGTCTACTAGCAGCAAAAAAAGAGTCTGGAGTGGCGTTCAGTATTGCCATTATTTGAGGCATAATAAACTCCTCAGATGCTTCTTTTTGAGTAAAATGGAACATAGTTTTATTATAAATTGGTTATGCTGTATCTTGCAAGTGTCCAAAGATATTAATAACATAGAAACATAGGGGATTTTCATGAGTCAAACTTCTTTACAATACGATCAAGCGGTGGCTGCTTGCAGAGATATTTTTATTAAAAAGACCAAAGATTATGGAACTGCTTGGCGCGTTTTAAGAATTATCTCTGTAGTAGATCAGATTTTTATTAAAGCTTTAAGAATAAGAACAATTCAAGATATAGGTAACCAGAAAGTAGGGGATGATATTGCTTCTGAATTTAAGGGCATTTTAAACTATGCAGTGATTGGTTTGATCCAATTAAAATTAGGAGATCCTAAAGTGGAAGAAATTGAAGTAACTAAGGTAGAAGCACTTTACGAAGAAAATGTACATTTTGCTAAATCTACCATGTTAGATAAGAACCATGATTACGGAGAAGCATGGAGAGACATGAGCCAAGAAAGTTATGCCGATTTAATATTGGTTAAATT
>CAZXWT010000135.1:0-3748 GCA_964644475.1 uncultured Sediminibacterium sp.
TTGGGTTATTCATTTAATTTAGATGGTAGCATGATGTATATGACATTTGCTAGTTTGGCAATTGCTCAAGCCTATGGCATCCATTTAGATATGGGTACGCAATTAACCATGTTATTGGTTTTAATGTTAACCAGTAAAGGTATTGCGGGTGTGCCAAGAGCTTCGCTGGTGGTAGTTACTGCAACTTGTGCAATGTTTCATATTCCTCCAGAAGGAATCGCGTTGATTTTACCAATTGACCATTTTTGCGATATGTTCAGGACTGCTACCAATGTATTGGGAAATAGTTTAGCCACTACTGTTGTAAGTAAATGGGAAGGATCTTTAGAATCTCCACAACAGTCATAAATAATTTTCATGCTTACATTATTAGAAGTATTTCATTGGAGTCAATTATTACAACCTCAGTTTTATATTGAACATGGTGGTTTGTGGTTAATATTATTTGTTGTATTTGCAGAGACTGGATTATTTGCGGGCTTTTTCTTACCAGGAGATAGTTTATTATTTGTTGCAGGAATTTATGCAGGCCCATTGGCCGCAGAAGTGATTCCTTCCAATAATGAATGGATTAATTTATTAGTGATTACTGCATGTATTTCTGTTGCAGGCGTTTTAGGAAATTATGTAGGATATAGTTTTGGTAAGAAAGTTGGTCCAACTATGTTTGATTGGAAAGAAAACTTATTCTTCAAAAAGAAATATTTAGTGCAAGCGCAAGAGTTTTATGAAAAGCATGGAGGCCGTGCCATTATTATCGCACGTTTCATTCCTATCGTAAGAACTTTTGCTCCCATCGTCGCGGGTATTGTAAACATGGATAAACAAAAATTCATGTACAATAATATAGTAGGTTCTATAGTGTGGGTGACCAGTATGGTTTTCGGAGGACATTTTTTACAAACATGGATTCTAGAGCATTTTCAATTCGATTTAAAAAAGCATTTAGAAGTAATTGTATTGGGCATTGTATTTATTACTACTGCGCCAGTTATCTTTAAAGTAATTACCCACCGTTCTAAAAAAGCGTAGACATGAATCAACAAAAACAAATTGGACTTTGGTCACTACCTGTATTAGTAGCCGCTTTAGGTTATTTTGTAGATGTTTATGATTTATTACTTTTCACCATTGTAAGGCAGCCAAGTGTTTTAGCAGTGGGATCTACCATGGAAACCATTATTGTAGATAGCGCACATATTATTAATTGGCAAATGAGTGGCTTATTAATTGGTGGTATACTTTGGGGAATTATTGGAGATAAGAAAGGAAGATTAAAAGTATTATTTGGTTCAATCTTATTATACTCTGTTGCAAATATTCTTACATCCTTTGTACAAAATGTAGATCAATATGCTTATTGCCGTTTTGTTGGAGGAATTGGTTTAGCAGGAGAATTAGGAGCAGGTATCACATTGGTATCTGAAATGCTTCCTAAGAATAAAAGAGGCATTGGAACCTCTATGGTCGCGGGTATTGGATTATTTGGTGCAGTCTTTGCATATTTTACTTTTCAATACACTAAAGATTGGAGACTGTGTTATCAAATAGGAGGTGGCTTGGGTGTATTTTTGTTAATATTAAGAGTGAGAGTAGCAGAATCCTTTATGTTTGAATCTGCTCAATTGGAGAATATACAAAAGGGTAATTTCCTAATGTTCTTGAATAACAGAAAGCGTTTCTCTAAATATATCAAAGCTATATTAATTGGCTTGCCTACATGGTTTGTAATTGGGGTATTAGTCAACTATAGTAATAAATTTGCCACTGCGAATTACGGCGAAAACTTAATCGATTCCGGAAGATCTATCATGTTTGCATATATTGGTATTGCGACAGGAGATTTAGTGATAGGCTATGTGAGTCAATATTTTAAAAGTAGAAAAAAGGCTTTATTAGTATTTTATATTTTGAATACAATAGGGATGGTATTATTCTTTAGTGCATTCAACGATTCAGATGACCGCATGTATGCCATCTGCGCATTCTTAGGTTTTAGCACTGGTTATTGGGCCATCTTTAATCAAATGGCAGCAGAACAATTTGGTACTAATTTAAGAGCCACTGCAGCAACCACTATTCCCAATATGGTGCGAGGTGCATTGCCATTAATTAATTTCTTATTCTTAGATATTTTACAAAAAAGTTTAGGATGGACCATTGTGCAAAGTGGTATTTTAACAGGTGCTATTGTAATGGGCATTACCTTGATTGCATTTGTTTTCACAGAAGAGACTTTTCATAAAGACTTGGATTATTTAGAACATGATAATCCATTGCCATAATAGCTTTATAAATTTTTTATGCGCCTTTTAATCATTCGTCTTTCCTCCATTGGAGATATTGTTTTTACCACAGCAGCAATCCGTTGTGCAAAAGAGCAAATCCCTGGGGTGGAGATTCATTTCTTGACAAAGAAATCGATGAAGGCGGTTACAGAAGCAAATCCCTATATCGATCATTTCCATTATTTCGACAAAGACTTATCCGAAACTATCGCCTCTTTAAAAGCAGCCAATTTAGATAGGGTAATAGACTTGCACAGCAATTTTAGAACCAGTCGTATCAAGAAGGCTTTAGGTCTTCCTTCTCATACTTACCAAAAACTATCAATACAAAAATTCCTATTAACCAATTTGGGATGGAATTTTCTACCTTCCAGACATATAGTAGAAAGAAGCTTGGATCCTTTAAAGGTATTGGGTGTACAAAACGATGGAAAGGGAATGGATTATTTTATTCCTAATAACATCAGTTTAAAATCAAATGATCTTCCTACTTCTCATCAAGCTGGATATATTGCATTGGTTATTGGAGCTTCTTACGCTACCAAAAAACTACCCGTAGATCAATTAAAGCAATTATGTTCGCTGATATCAGTGCCTATTGTTTTAATAGGTGGAAAAGAAGATGCAATGGAAGGTGCAGAAGTTGCAGCTTCAGATAGTATTAAAATATACAATGCCTGCGGTAAATTCAATTTACACGAGTCTGCTTTACTAGTAAAAGGAGCAAAGATGGTAATCTCTAATGATACTGGTTTTTTATATATCGCATGTGCGATGCATAAAAAGACAATTGCAATATGGGGGGCAACAAGTCCAGCTTTGCAAGTGGCACCTTATTATGCAGCGGCAGATATGGAAAATGGTAAAGAAATGTTTTATAATGCGATTGTGCCTGATTTACCATGTCAGCCCTGCTCAAATTACGGCACCAAAAAATGCCCTCAAGGACATTTTGCTTGCATGAAAAAACAAGATCTATCTTTTATCGCGAGTAAAGCGATGCAGTTTTATCAATCTTAATTTGCTCCAACTCGCAAGAGTTTCTACATAGAGTCTCAGGAACTGGACTCATTGCGCTCTAGTAATTTAAAAAAATCTGTAGGGTTTATTTTTAGGTATTGTAACATGCCATAAATCAACACAAAGCTTGCTTGATGCTTCGCTTCTTCCACACTTACAATAGTAGAAGCATTTACTTCCACTGCATCTGCAATAGTAGCAATAGTAATATGTTGCCGCATTCTCTCAAATTTTAAGATGCTTCCTATTTGCTTGCTAATAATATGTGTTGCTTCTTTATTCAAAAATTATTTTTCTAAAAATAGTAGAATAATAAAATACTCAATGGCGTAAAAATACGCTATAAGTCAATCCATCATTGAATTTTAGAATATATGCTCAAAAGTTTATGGAAATTTCCGTAAACTTTTTTTCTCATGATTTTTGAATTATAGAAGAGT
>CAZXWT010000136.1:0-3714 GCA_964644475.1 uncultured Sediminibacterium sp.
TATTCTTAGATACATCTGGCCCATCATTAGCAAGACATGGTTATAGAAAATTACCTGGTAAAGCACCCATGTTAGAAGCATTAGCTGCAGCAACTATTTTATCAACTAAATGGGATCGTTTCACGCCGTTTATTAATCCTATGTGTGGTTCTGGTACATTGGCTATTGAAGCAGCTTTAATTGCCACCAAATGTGCGCCAGGATTACTAAGAGACCATTATGCTTTTATGCATTTGTCAGGATATGATCCAACTGTATATGAAGAAGAAAGATCTATTTTAGAAAATCAAGTTCGAGCTTTACCCAGCTTAAAAATTATAGCGTCTGATTTAAGTAAGGAAGCTATTAAGGTTGCCAAAATCAATGCAACTGCTGCAGGGGTAGAAGATTTAATCGATTTTCAGGTTTGCGATTTTGAATCAACTAATTTACCTGAAGACATGAATGGTGCTATTGTGATGTTTAATCCAGAATATGGTGAAAGATTAGGGGAAGAAATTGAATTAGAAAAGACCTATGCAAGAATGGGTGATTTCTTAAAAAATAAATGTAAAGGCGCTACTGGTTATATATTTACAGGTAATTTAGAATTGGCTAAGAAAATACGTTTAAAGCCAAGTAGAAGAATAGAATTTTTAAATGCTAAAATTGATTGTAGGTTATTGGAATACGAAATGTATGATGGTACTAGAAGAGTTCCTAAACCGGAATAATTAATGATACAATAAATAAGGGGCAATTTCTTTTTTCCATCCGTCCACTCTTAACAGTTTATTCATTTCTAATAGCCAATCTTTAAGTGGCAAATCAAAAAGTCTTTCTGCATTAGGTACACCCAATAATAGGGATAAATGATTTTCTCCAGTTGGATTTGCATTTGTTGGATAGGGTGCCCATTGAAAATGTTGCGGATGAAGATCTTTAACAATTTTTAATAATATTAAACCATTCAATACGGCATCATAATTTTTAGGATCTCTTACTGTACAATGTATTCCAGGTAGCCAGTTGGTGGAATGTTCATATTTAAATGCTAAACTAAGTAGTTCTAATTCCAAGTCATCTACAAACATATTTTTACATACTGCCACCAAGGCATCCATATTCATCCAACTCGCACCAAACCATTCAAAAGAAAAGGAAGTGCCTCTTCCAATAGAAACATTCGTTGCTTCAAAAAAACACAATCCTGGGTATAATAAACAAGCATTAAAATTTTGTATAGCGGGAGATGTGGGTATCCAATCTTTTTGCCAATGAGTAAATAAATCATCTCTAAGTAAACCTTCACAAGCAATTACTTCTAATGATGCATTCCATTGTTTAGTTGAATTAAAATACAATGCCAATTCTCCCAAAGTACATTGGTGTTTAACGGGAATATCAAATCTTCCAATAAAACTAGCAATAGAAATATCTAATCTAGGGCCTTCTGCTAAGGATAAATTTGCTCCAATAGGATTAGGGCGATCAAGAATAATAACTTTTTTGTTGAACCTTGCTGCAGCTTCAATCCAATAGGTCATTGACCATAAATAGGTATAAAATCTGGTACCTGCATCTGGAATATCAAATAATAAAATATCTATCTCCGCTACATCTTTTTCAGTTGGTGCATATTTCTCTCCATATAAACTCACAATAGGTAAGTGGGTTAAAGGATCTATACCATTTTGCATTTTTGCACCATCTGCACCTTTAGTGTCAATGCCGTGTTCTGGAGAGAATAATAATTGAATATTAAATCCAGCTTTTAATAATGCGATTCGACTATGTATATGATTCGAAGTTCTAGCTGCGTCATTGGTTAGAAATCCAATGCGTTGATTTTTCCATGAAGGATTTTGTGCAATAATTTGATCTACTCCGAAACGAATTGCCATTCCAAATCTTTTTTCAAAGTTTCTAAAACATTAAAAATAATAGGACATCTATCGTAATGCATATAGGTAGTAAATAAACGTTTATTAAATTCCTTGACATGAAAAGCCGGGAACTCTTTACAACCTTCAAAACGGTGTTCGTAGACACTACAACTATTTCCCACTAAAAAATGACAGGGTATTGCATTCAAAACCATCCTTCCAGATTCTCCCTTTTCAAGGTATTTTTCATCAAATTCAGCCCTGCTTTGCCCTAAATGTGCAGATAGATTATCGGCTTCTTGGTTGTTGATATTCACCATCAAGCTTTTACAACAGTTGCCACAATCGGTACAATTTATTTGAGGGGATATAGTGTCTGATAGGGCTAAAACTGCCTTATCTAGGCTTTCACTGTCCATTTCTCGTAGATAATCTTGAAATTGAAGGTTTTCTAGATCGAGCTGAATGGCCTTGTTTTTGATCCATTCTAGGTCAACAACGGGGTATTTTGGTAGATTTTCGATGGGTTAAAGATACTGCTTTAATCCATTTATCCACATTTGGGTCATTTTGAACAATTTTAGATGGCATAAGGCCGTTTGAGAATTAGATTTGCACAAACTCGGGGCATTTTTTGCCCCTAAAGTATTGATAATTATGGCAGAAGCTAAAGTACCCGTAGAATATAATGAAGACTCCATTAGGTCTTTGGATTGGAAAGAACATATCCGTTTAAGACCTGGTATGTATATTGGTAAATTGGGGGATGGATCAGCACCCGATGACGGTATATATGTTTTGATAAAGGAAGTGATAGACAACTGTATTGACGAGCATACCATGGGCTATGGTAAACAAGTCGAGATCAGTATACAAGATAAAAGGGTTACAATACGCGATTATGGTCGTGGTATTCCTTTAGGGAAAATCGTAGATGTTGTTAGTAAAATCAATACCGGTGCTAAATACGATAGTAAAGCATTCCAAAAGTCGGTTGGTTTGAATGGTGTTGGTACCAAAGCGGTAAATGCTTTGAGTGAAGATTTTACTGTTACTGCTTTTAGAGAAGGTAAAACCAGATCAGCCAATTTTAAGAAAGGTCAGTTAATTGAAGAGACTAAAGAAACAAAAACAACAGAAGCTAATGGTACTTTGGTAAGTTTTGTGCCAGATTCTACCGTATTCAAGAACTTTCATTTTATATATGAATATATAGAAAGCCAGCTTTGGAATTATTGTTATTTAAATGCGGGTTTAGCTATTTATTTCAATGATAAAAAATTCATTAGTAAGAATGGTTTATTGGACTTATTAGAAAGAAAAACCAATCCTGATGAATTAAGATATCCTATTATACATTTAAGTGGAGAAGATATTGAAGTAGCTATTTCTCATAACAACGATTATGGTGAAGATATTTTTTCTTTTGTGAATGGTCAATACACCACCCAAGGGGGTACACATCAGCAAGCTTTTAGAGAAGCTTATGTAAAAGTGATTCGTGATTTTTTCAAAAAAGATTACGAAGCCTCTGATGTTAGAACGAGTATAGTTGCTGCGGTATCTGTAAGAGTGCAAGAGCCCGTATTTGAAAGTCAGACAAAAACAAAATTAGGTTCACAGAATGTGGCAGATGGTGGCCCAAGTATGAAGAATTTTGTTACTGAATTCTTAGCAAAAGAATTGGATAATTTCTTGCACAGAAATCCAGCCACTGCAGATGCATTAAAAAAACGTATTGAACAAAACGAAAGAGAGAGAAAAGAATTAGCTGGTATTAAAAAATTAGCCAACGAGCGTGCTAAGAAAGCTAATTTACATAATAAGAAATTAAGAGATTGTAGAGTGC
>CAZXWT010000137.1:0-3690 GCA_964644475.1 uncultured Sediminibacterium sp.
GCTATAGAAAATCTTTGTTTTTGACCACCACTTAACTCTTTGAATTTTGACTTAGCCTTATCTACCAAATTCACTTTCTCTAATAAAGCAATAGGGTCAATGCTAGTTTGATATAATCCTACAAACAGCTCAATCAATTCTACTAAATTCAAATTGGGATAAAAACCTGCTGTTTGTAATTGTACTCCAATGATTTTTTTAATGGCTTCTGGATGGGTATCTAAATTTAAACCATCCACTATGATTGTACCAGAAGTTTTCTCTCTAAGTGTTTCTATAATTTCTAAAGTGGTGGACTTCCCTGCCCCATTGGGACCCAATAATCCAAAAATTTCCCCTTGGTACACTTCAAAGCTTATATCTTTCACCGCCTTGAATTGGTCATAATTTTTAACCAAATGTTGAACCGAAATGATAGGTGATTTTGTCATAGACTTGAATAGTTCAAACAAATTTAAAGCATTGTGCCTTATCTTTGTTAAAAGCAAGTTTAATTTATAAAAACTATCAAATGAAGCTAGGCATATTAGGTGGTGGACAATTGGGTAGAATGCTATTACAAGCAGCTGCTAACTACGATGTTCAAACCTATGTTTTAGAGAACGATCCTCAATGCCCTGCAGCTCATTTATGTCATCATTTTTCTAAGGGGGATATTCAAGATTTTGATACAGTATATCAATTTGGTAAACAAGTTGATGCTTTAACCATAGAGATTGAAGCAGTGAACGTAGACGCTTTAGAACAATTAGAAAAAGAAGGTGTAAAAGTATATCCTACTCCTGCTGCTATTAGAATTATTAAAAACAAGATTTTACAAAAGCAGTTTTATGCGGATCACGAAATCCCTACATCTGCTTTTCATATCACCCAACACCAGACAGATTTATTACATCATATCGATTTCTTACCTGCTGTTCATAAATTGGGAGAAGGTGGTTATGATGGAAAAGGTGTTCAAGTGATTAATATAGAAGCTGAAATTGAATTAGGATTCAATGCTCCTTCTGTTTTAGAGAAAAAAGTGGCCATTGCAAAAGAGATTGCTTTGATTGTAGCCATGAATGCAAAAGGAGAAACCGTTATTTACCCTCCTGCAGAAATGATTTTTGACCCAGTGTATAATTTACTAGACTATCAAATCAGTCCTGCTAAATTGGAAGAGAAGCAATTGTGGAAAGCACAAGCCATTGCAAGAAAAGTAGTGACAGGTTTAAAAAGCCCGGGCTTATTTGCTGTAGAACTATTTATAGATAAAGAAGGAGATGTTTGGGTAAATGAAACAGCCCCTCGCGTTCATAATAGCGGACACCATACCATCGAAGCAAATTATAGCAGTCAGTATGATATGCTTTGTAGAATTTTATTAGACTACCCTTTAGGTAACCCAAATGAGATCTTACCATCAGCTATAGTAAATTTAATTGGAGCCGAAGGATTTACTGGCCCTGTTATTTATGAAGGATTAGATGAAGTCTTGAAAATGGAGAATGTTTTTGTTCATTTATATGGTAAAACACAAACCAAACCTGGTAGAAAAATGGGCCATGTAACCATTATCAGTAAAGACTATCAAGATTTAACACATAAAGCCAACAAAATTAAGCATACATTAAAAGTGATTGCTTAATTAGTACTCATTGCTTTCATCACTGGCGCAATTAGTTTTTTCTTCTGTTGCAAATTCTTTGTATAACCAATTCCAATGATACTCTTCACTTGTAATCCTGGCGATTTTTTAAGTGGCCCAAATATGCGGATCTTATCATCATAGATTAAATCTAAATTATAAGTCGCTGAAAGATTCTTCAAAATTTTAAACGTAAACATATTGGTCATGAATAAATTAATATTCTCTGGCTTATTATAGTAATTAGAGAAAAAATCTGCACGACCTTTATAATATACATTTTCTAGAATCTTATTACTGTAGTTGATCGTCACAAATAAACCCGTCTCTCTATTCACTTTCTGACCTGGGTTTACACCATATTTCCCCAATGCAGATAATTTTTCATTTAACACAATGGTGGTTCTTGAAGTAACAGGAGAAAAGAAGATAGACAATGTGTTATCAGGTTTATAATCCAAACCGGCTGATAAAATAATATATGCGGGTGACAAAAAACTTGAAGTGAAGATAGGTGTTGCTCCAAAGCTATAACCATCAAAAAATTGAGAACGGAAATTAAATAATCCTGAAACATACCAAACACCGGTAGTGTCAATCTTATAACCATACTTACTTAACAAATCTAGTCGATCATCGTTTTTACGTCCGCCCAATGAAGTAGATTGTACAAAACCTAGATTTACATCCAAATTATTATCCCATCCATGTCTATCCTTCTTGTAAAATGCGAAATAATTGAAATAGCTATTGATAGCCATGTTAAAATTATCACCACCGGCTGCCCAATTACTCAAAGAGCTTTGAGATAGATTAAAATTATACATGCCACCTTGTTTCCAGTTCCAATTAGAGGTATCTGCGTCTTTTTTAATACTTCTGGATGTTTCAGATCTCAATTTGATTAGGGTAAGATCTTGGGCAAAAAGGCTATTAAAACAAAAAAGGAACAGCACAATCAAGGGGGATCTACGCATCATTGCTATTTTTTACAAAGATATTCTAGAAAGACATCAAAAGCGGCTGACAAGTTGACATATTATTGATTTTTACGTTAAATTTGCAGTTCAAACAGCATATCGAATGGAATTATACGCTACTGGAGCCAGAGAACATGATGAAAAACGACAAGGCGAAGCTTTTATGTCTGAAAGAAAAGATCGACAATTTGATCAATTTTTCTATGTGGAGAGTTATGGATGTGCAATGAATTTTGCTGACAGTGAAGTGGTTGCCTCTATTTTAGAAGAGAATGGATATGGAAGTACAAGAGATGTAGAAGCGGCAGATTTAATCTTGGTGAATACCTGTTCTGTTAGAGAAAAAGCGGAACAGACAGTTAGAAAACGCCTAACTGAATTTAAAAAATTAAAGCAAGCCAAACCAGGATTATTAGTGGGCATTTTGGGTTGCATGGCAGAAAGATTAAAATCAAAACTATTAGAGGAAGAAAGATTGGTAGACATTGTTGTTGGCCCAGACGCATACAGAACCCTACCCGATTTAATTAAAGAAGCAGGCACTGGACAAAAAGCAGTGAATGTAATTTTAAGTAGAGATGAAACATATGGCGATATTGCCCCTGTAAGATTAGGAGGGAATGGTATTTGTGGATTTGTATCTATTATGCGTGGTTGTAATAATATGTGCAGCTTCTGTGTGGTACCTTTTACTAGAGGACGTGAAAGAAGCAGAGATGCATTTAGTATTGTTGCTGAAGCAAGAGATCTATTCGAACAAGGATATAGAGAAGTGACTTTATTAGGACAAAATGTTGATAGTTATTATTGGAACAATCCTGAGACCAATGAATCAGTGACTTTTGCTGCATTACTAGAATCGGTTGCAGCAATTGATCCTTTATTAAGAGTAAGATTTAGCACATCGCATCCTAAAGATATTACAGATGAAGTGCTATTCACTATGGCAAAGCATCATAATATCTGTAACTATATACACTTGCCAGTTCAAAGTGGTAGTTCTAGAATGCTTCAATTAATGAACCGTACTTATACAAGAGAATGGTATTTGGCAAAAGTGGCTAGAATTAGAGAGATCAT
>CAZXWT010000138.1:0-3660 GCA_964644475.1 uncultured Sediminibacterium sp.
TGGTGACAAGTGGGGTAAATCCAGCTACCGGTTTAGTGGAAATTGTGGAATTGCCAAATCATCCATTCTTTATTGGCGTACAATATCATCCAGAATTAAAGAGTACTGTGGAAGCACCGGCACCACTATTTGTACATTTTATTGCGGCAGCAAAAGCACAAGCAGCAAAAAATTAATTGCGGTTTTCTTTACCATGTTGTGCTAACATTTGTTAGCTTTGTGGTATGAAAAATATTCGAATTTTAACTTCAACAAGTTTATTTGATGGGCATGATGCATCTATTAACATCATGCGAAGAGTCTTACAAGAAAAGGGTGTTGAAATTATTCATTTAGGTCATAATCGTTCCGCTCTTGAAATTGTTACTGCAGCCATTGAAGAAGATGTACATGGAATAGCCATAACCTCTTATCAGGGGGGGCATATGGAGTTCTTTAGTTATTTGAGAAATATGTTAAATGACAATGGTTATCAACATGTCAAAATTGTTGGAGGTGGTGGTGGAACCATTTTGCCAAAAGAAGCAATTCAACTTGAAAAATTAGGTATCTCTAAAATATATCTACCAGAAGATGGATTAAAATTGGGAATCGAAGGGATGATAGATGAAGTGATTCAATTTTGTAATTACGAGCATAAATTAGTTTCCACAAAAAAATTACCTGTTTTAAATTTTGATAAAAAAATTGATCCAAGAAATCTTGCTAGACAAATTACATTATTGCAAAATAATGGAGTTCAAAAAATTAGAAAGAGCAATAAAAATACAATTCCAGTTATTGGTTTGACTGGAACAGGAGGTGCGGGTAAATCAACTGTATGTGATAGATTGATTCAGTATTTTACTATGACAAACCCATCCAAAACAATTGCCATTATTTCTATTGATCCAAGTAAAAGAAAAACAGGAGGCGCATTATTGGGAGATAGAATTCGAATGAATGCCATTAATCATTCAAATGTTTTCATGCGTTCTTTAGCAACAAGAACAGATAAAAGTAGTATTTCAGATTCAATAAACGATGTAATTGATCTATGTAAAGCAGAAGGTTTTGATGCAATTATCATTGAAACTGCTGGAGTGGGACAGAATGATTCCTCTATTGTTGATCATGTTACTATCCCCATTTATGTTATGACTCCAGAATTTGGAGCGCCTACTCAATTAGAGAAGATTAATATGATTGATTATGCTCAAATCATTGCTATTAATAAATTTGATAGAACTGGAGGCTTGGACGCTATTATAGATGTTAGAAAACAATTTCGACGTTCTCGTCATAGTTGGAATGCAGATGTCAAGAGCATGCCAATTTTTGGAACAATAGCTTCTAATTATAATGACCCTGGTTTGCAAGCAATGTATAATTGTTTAGTAGATATTGTTAATGAACAGCATTCAATTTCCTGGAAAAAATTAGATTGGTCATTTGATTATGACTCAAGTAAAACCCCGCCTTCATTACTCTCTAACCATCGAAAAAATTACTTAGGAGAATTGGTGGATGTAATTAGAAAAAATAACCAATGGATTGCAGAACAAAAAGTACTTGCCTCTAAATGGTATTGTTTTCATGAAGTGATGTCTGATGTAAGTTTAAGCAAAGAAAAAAAATTAGTAGAAGCTAATAAGTTGATTGAAACAAAGTTGGATAATAATGTAAAAGAAATTATCAAAGAGTGGCCTCATATTTATTCATCTTATCAAGCATCAATGATGGAGTATGAGATCAATGGCAAAAAACTAACTCAAAAATTAAACTTTGAAACACAGTCTGGGCTAACCATTCAAAAAGTTCAATTACCTAAATTCAAAGACTGGGGAGATATAACAGAGTGGCACTTAAAAGAAAATTTACCAGGGTACTTCCCTTACACCAATGGAGTATTTAAATTTAAACAAGGAAACGAAGATCCAACAAGAATGTTTGCTGGAGAGGGTTGTCCAGAAAGAACTAATTTAAGATTTCATTTTTTAAGTAAAGGTCAATCAGCCATAAGGTTATCTACGGCTTTTGATAGTGTTACTTTATACGGACATGATCCGGAAAAAAGATTAGATGTCTTTGGTAAAATTGGAAATGCGGGAGTGAGTATTGCTACAATTGATGATCTTAAAAAACTATATAGTGGATTAGATTTAAATAGTAAGTCTACATCTGTAAGTATGACAATTAATGGACCAGCACCTATTTTAATGGCCCAGTTTTTTAATGCAGCTATAGATCAAGCATGTGAAAAATATATTTCTGAAAATAAATTATGGCCACAGGTCAATAAAAAAATTAAATTATTGATCAAAGACAAAGAAAGGCCTGAGTATATTAACCTAACTAAGGATAAATCTTTGCATGAATGGCATAATGGTTTAGGCTTAAAATTATTAGGTATTTCAGGGGATCAAGTACTTCCCCAAGAGGTTTATGAAGAGATTAAAAAAAATGTCTTGTTAAATGTAAGAGGAACCTTGCAAGCAGATATTTTAAAAGAAGATCAGGCTCAAAACACTTGTATTTTTTCAACAGAGTTTGCATTAAAAATGATGGGAGACGTTCAAGCTTATTTTGCTGAAAATAAAGTCAGACATTTTTATAGTATTTCAATTTCGGGGTATCATATTGCAGAAGCAGGTGCAAATCCTATAACACAACTTGCTTTCACATTAGCCAATGGATTCACTTATGTTGAATATTTCATCAATAGAGGCATAGCAGTTGATGATTTTTGCCACAACCTCAGTTTCTTTTTTAGTAATGGTATGGATCCAGAATATGCAGTCATAGGAAGGGTTGCAAGAAGAATTTGGTCAAGAGTGTTAAAATATAAGTATAATGCCAATGAGCGTTCACAAAAACTAAAATATCATATTCAAACAAGTGGTAGAAGTTTGCATGCTCAAGAAATTAATTTTAATGATATTAGGACAACTCTTCAAGCATTATATGCTATTTACGATCAATGTAATAGCTTACACACAAATGCCTATGATGAGGCCATAACAACACCTACTGAAGAAAGTGTTAGAAGAGCGTTGGCAATTCAGTTAATAATCAATAAAGAATTAGGTACCACTAAAGTTGAAAATTTTCAACAAGGAAGTTTTTTAATTACCGAGTTGACAGATTTAGTAGAGGAAGCCGTTTTGTTAGAGTTTGAAAGAATCAATCAAAGAGGTGGAGTGCTAGGTGCTATGGAAAGAATGTATCAAAGAACTAAAATTCAAGAAGAGAGTCTTTCTTATGAAACGAAAAAGCATAATGGAGAAATTCCAATCATTGGTGTTAACTCATTTTTGAATATTACTGAAGAAAAAAGTATAGATCAGCAAGCAATTTTTAGATCTTCTAACTATGAACAGAATCTTCAAATAAAGCATGTTGAATCTTTCAAAAAAAGAAACAAAAAGCAATCAGAGATATACTTAAATAAACTACAACAAGCGGCCGTAAACAATGAAAACATTTTTGCTATTTTGATGGATGCGGTTAAATATTGCAGTTTAGGTCAAATTTCGAATGCCTTATATCAGATAGGGGGGAAATACAGCCGAAATTTGTAAAAAAACAATACCTTTGAACCTCCTCAAAAACGGTAAAATTACTTTAAATGAATACGGATAAAAATACGGTCATTGGGTTTGTCTTATTAGCAGGTTTATT
>CAZXWT010000139.1:0-3643 GCA_964644475.1 uncultured Sediminibacterium sp.
CTTCAGCAAAGAAGAAACGCTTCTTCTGTAAATTAGGAAGAAAGCGACGCTTTGTTTTGATATTAGAATGCGATACGCTGTTTCCAGTCATCGGCTTCTTACCAGTTATTTGACATACTCTAGCCATGAGAAATTAATTTTTACGGACGGCAAAGGTAAGTAATTAACCCTTACTATCCCATTTATTTTATAGTTTTTTTATTCAAAACGCCTAAAAAGACAAAATATTGCTAACTAATTGATTAAGAATACATTTCTGCCCTTAATTCCTGCACTCTTTTGTCTTCCATATACTCGTCAAAGGTCATTAAGCGGTCAATTACCCCTTTTGGCGTTAATTCTATCACTCTATTAGCCACAGTTTGCATAAAAGTGTGGTCATGAGAGGTCATTAACACGATTCCTGGGAAGTTTTGACAGCCTTCGTTAAAGCTTTGGATACTTTCAAGGTCTAAATGGTTGGTTGGCTGGTCCAACACCACCACATTGGGGTTCTGTAACATCATTTTACTCACCATACATCTTACCTTCTCTCCTCCACTCAATACATTGGTCTTTTTCATCACATCATCTCCACTAAACAACATTTTACCCAAGAAACCTCTAATAAATGGTTCGTCAGCATCGGTAATATGTGCAGGCACAAATTGTCTTAACCAATCCATTAAAGTTAATGGCACAGTAAATTCGTCATTATGTTCAACTGGTAAATAAGCTTTGGTTACCGTAGTACCCCATTCGTAAGAACCTGTATCTGCTTTTACTAAATCGTTAATGATTTGGAAGAAATAAGTAATGGCCAAAGGGTCTTTACTTAAAAAAGCAATCTTATCGTTTTTGCTTACAGAGAAAGAAACATCTTTAAATAAATTTCTACCCTCAACTGCATAGGATAATTTCTCTACGTTTAAGATTTGGTTGCCCACTTCTCTTAATGGTTGAAAAATAATACCAGGATATTTTCTGTTAGATGGTTCAATCTCTTCGATCGTTAATTTTTCTAAAGCTTTCTTTCTAGAAGTAGCTTGTTTACTCTTACTTGCATTCGCAGAGAAACGTGCAATGAAATCTAATAAAGCAGCACGCTTTTCTTCATTCTTTTTATTCTTATCACTCATTTGACGAGCCATCAATTGAGAAGACTCATACCAGAATGAATAGTTACCTGTAAAGGTTTTAATTTTTGCTCTATCCACGTCTGAAACGTGCGTACACACTGTATCTAGGAAGTGACGGTCGTGACTCACAACTAATACAATATTCTCGTAATCTGCCAAGAAATTCTCTAACCAACCAATAGTTTCAATATCCAAACCGTTGGTAGGCTCATCCAATAATAATATGTCTGGGTTTCCAAATAAAGCTTGTGCTAATAATACACGTACTTTTAAGTTAGAAGGAATGTCTTTCATGTACATCCCATGCATATCTTCTTTCACACCTAAATCACTTAAAAAACTTGCAGCATTACTTTCTGCTTCATATCCACCCATTTCACCAAACTCTGCTTCTAGTTCTCCTGCTTTGATACCATCTTCTTCGGTAAAATCTTCTTTAGCATATAAAGCATCTTTCGCATGCATTACATCCCACATTCTTTTATGTCCCATCAATACCGTATTCAAAACAGTTTCTTCATCAAATTCGAAATGGTTTTGCTTTAAGAAAGACATACGCTCTCCTGGAGTAATCTCCACCGTTCCTTTTGTAGGTTCTACTTCACCACTTAAAATTTTTAAGAAAGTAGATTTACCTGCACCATTGGCACCAATAATTCCATAACAATTACCCTTGGTAAAGCTCACATTTACTTCGTCAAACAATACTCTTTTACCAAAAGATAAAGTGATGTTTCTAGCACTAATCATAAATAACAATAATTTGAGGACGCAAAGTTAAGCTATTTCAGCTTACCAATTAGATCTTGCACTAGCTGTGATATCCATCGTTTCAAAAGCTCCTTCCAAATACTTGTAATGTGCAGCAATAGCAATCATTGCGGCATTGTCGGTACAATATTGAAACTGAGGCAAATATACCTGGGCTTTCATTTGATGACCCAATTCTTGAATGCCTTTTCTTAAACCACTATTTGCGCTCACTCCACCTGCAATACAGATTTCTCTGATACCAGTTAACTGCATGGCTTTTTTGAGCTTTTTTAATAAGATATAAACGATAGTGTATTGCACTGAAGCACATAAATCGGCTTTATTGTTTTCAATAAAATCGGGTGCTTGTTTTTGTAAAAAATATAAAACACTGGTTTTTAAACCACTGAAAGAATAATTTAAATCGGGCACAGAAGGTTTAGCAAATTCAAAAGCCAAAGGATTTCCTTGCTGAGCCAATTTATCCATTAAGGGTCCTCCAGGATAAGGCAAACCTATGATTTTAGCAATTTTATCAAATGCTTCTCCTGCAGCATCATCAATGGTTTCACCAATAATTTTTAAATCAGAAGCACTATTACACTGTACAATTTGCGTATGTCCACCACTTACAGTCAAACATAAAAATGGGAAATTGGGAGCAGGGGTATCGATTAAATTTGCGAGTACATGTGCCTGCATATGATGTACACTAATCAAAGGTTTATTTAAACTTAAAGCCAATGATTTGGCGAACTGTGCACCCACTAATAAACTTCCAATTAAGCCAGGAGCCTGCGTAAAAGCAATGGCATCCAATGAAGACAATGCATCTTGTTTACTCAAATCCGGAAAAGCTTTTTTAATAGCTGCATCCACCACCGGCACAATATTTTCCATATGTGCCCTACTTGCTAATTCAGGAACAACACCGCCATAGGTTTCATGGATAGTTTGGTTGGCAATAAAGTTGGACAAGATTTTACCATCTACTACAATAGATGCAGCAGTCTCGTCACAAGACGATTCTATAGCCAGTATGGTGATGGGTTTATTCAATAGATCGCAAAGATACTATTTCGTTCTAATAGCTTCAACAGGATTCATTTTTGCTGCAATGGATGCAGGAATGATTCCTGAAATAACCCCTAGAATGATACAGATACTCAATGCCAAGAATACAATACTTGGAGCAATATGTAATGGGAAAGGTAACACCGAACCAAGGGCTACTGTGAGTATCCAAACCAAGAACAATCCAACTAAACCTCCAATGATACATAAAAAAGCACTTTCTAATAAGAACTCATATAATATAGTAGAACTCTTTGCACCAATCGCTTTTTTCAATCCAATTTGACTTGTTCTTTCTCTAACAGTAACAAACATAATATTGGCCACACCAAAAGCACCTACTATTAATGAAAGTCCTGCAATCGCCCATCCACCGCTATTAATAGAACCAAAAACGCTATCAATTTGGTCTTTAAATTGGGCTACGTCATTACAAGTAAAATTATCTTCTTGAGTTGGACTTAGTTTTCTAATTTGACGCATTACCCCAGTCAATTCTTGTTGCAATAAAGCGGAAGGTACGCCTGGCTTGGCTTGTACCATGATGTATGGATTGGAATTGTCTGGATTATAAATGGAGGCAAAATAATTATAGGTTGTTAAAACTGATTTATCATAATCAAATCCATTAATAATGGCACTACCCTGTTTTTCAATTACACCTATCACCATCACTCGTCTTCCTCCATAAGAAATGG
>CAZXWT010000140.1:0-1636 GCA_964644475.1 uncultured Sediminibacterium sp.
CTATATGGATAGTATTGAGAACCAGAACCATATTTGTTTTGGAAAGAAGGTAAGAAGCTGATGTCTTCAAAGTTAGTAGCATTAGAGAAAGCAACTTTTAACTTTCCTTTTGCTCCTTGCTTAGTAGTGATTACTAAAGCACCGTTTACACCCGCAGAACCATACAATGTTGCAGCTTGACCACCTTTTAAGATAGATACGCTTTCAACGTCTTGAGGGTTGATAGTTGCTAAAGCAGTAGAGGTAGTTTGCATACCATCGATTACTACTAAAGCTTCGTTGTTACCAGTTAATGAACGGTAACCACGTAATACTACTTTTACTGAAGGATCTACGCTATTGTTTACAGTATACACCGCTAAACCAGAAACCTTACCTGCTAAGGCTTGAGTTAACTGAGGAGAACGTCCTACTGTAATTTCGTCGTTAGATACTTTTGCATAAGAATATCCGATTTCTTTTGCTTTCTTACGGATACCTTGAGCGGTAACTACTACATCATTTAATGCGTCAACTTGACGGTTCAAAACAATGCTTAAAGTGGCAGATGCAGCTTTCACTTCTGTAGAAGAGAAACCTGTTGCACTTACTTGCAAACTTGCATTTGCAGCAGCATTAATTTTGAAGTTACCATTGGCATCAGCTACAACCGCTGATGATTGACCCTTTACTTTCACTGTTGCATAAGCTACAGCAGCACCCTTGTCGTCTTTAACCGTACCGGTTACTGAACGAACTTGAGCACTTGCAGTTGCAAATACTAAAACAGCCAAGAAGAGTGAGGTTACAATTTTCTTCATTTGCTTTTTGTTTTACTTAAGACTCTAAATTACAACAATTTAGACTTAATGTTAACAATTAGTTAATGAAAAATTGTTCAAATATTAACGTTTGTTTGTTAATATTTATTCAACAAATTGAAAATGAATTATTTAAGTGTCCCCATTCCGCCATCTACAGACAGAATCTGACCAGTAATCCAGCTAGACTTTGGGCTAAGAAGAAAGGCTGCCATAGAAGCTATATCTTCTGGGGTCCCCACTCTTTTTAATGGATGTCTTTCTGCATTAGCTTCTATTTTTTGATCAGAGTTCAAAAGTGAAGCAGCTAAAGGCGTATTCGTTAAAGATGGAGCAATGGCATTTACTCTGATTTTTGGAGCTAATTCAGCAGACAATGACTTAGTCAAACCTTCGATAGCTCCTTTGGATGCAGAAACAATTGAATGGAAATTTAAACCTAATTGAACCGCAACGGTGGAGAACAATACAATAGATCCTTGTGTTGAATTCTTTAATGCAGGTAAGGCTGCTTGAATTACTTTAATAGCACCTATAACTTGTAATTGATAATCTGCCATGAAATCTGTTGGCTGAATTCTTGCAAAAGGTTTTAATTGAATAGCACCTGGACAAAATGCAATACCATCAATGGTTTCCGGCAAAAAAGACAATTGGATGGTTTCATCTAATACATTCAATGAATGATAAGTCAATGAACTATTATTAGATTCAACTGGATGTGTATGATAAGTTGCAAATACTTGGTGACCCTCACTCACTAATTGTTCCACTAATGCTTTTCCTATTCCTGATGATCCACCTACTATTAAATAATTTGCCATGATACTTGTTTA
>CAZXWT010000140.1:1736-3622 GCA_964644475.1 uncultured Sediminibacterium sp.
GGTTTATTGTCCCAGAATAGTTCAAAACCTTCTAAGCCGGCATTATGATATGACGCCTTGACTTCGGAAAGCGCTAAGCCATACCCATTTTTTATACTCATTTGAGGCAGTATAGCTAATAGCCAGTTGCCTTGTTCTACACTCGTATTGATGCTAATGGCTTGTTGATTGTTTTGAAAAACCATTTGCAACTCTTCCCACTTATTTCCTTTCTTTGATTTCTGCACTATTTGCGTTGCAGGCATCTCTCCTATCCAAATTACTTTATAATTTTTGGATGACTCTAACACTGGCTCATTGATGGCTTGATATATATAATTTGGAGCGACACTAGTTCCTGGCACTTTAAAATCAAACCATTTGTGCAAAGGAAAATCTAAACAGACACCATGCATATAGTTTAATAATGCTTTCTTTAATCCATACCCAAATAATTCATGGTTGGCTCCAGTGGGATCTTCATGTTGAATATCATTATTTGCAAAGCTGCCTATCTCTTCTGTTAATTTTTTTACTTTATAAGCTGCAGGATCCATACCAACAGGACTATGTGCTGTCATTGTAAACAAATGCCAAAAGGCTGATTGCAAAACACCTGTTTGAAACATTTGTCTTACCATTTCTAATGAGTCAATGGTTTCTTGTACTGTTTGTGTGGGGAATCCATACATCAAATAAGCATGTACCATTATTCCTGCATCTGAAAAATGCTTACTCACTCTAGCCACTTGTGCAACGGTGATTCCCTTTTGAATGAGTTCCAATAATCTATCAGAAGCCACTTCTAATCCACCACTCACTGCAATACAACCAGAAGCTTTTAATAATATACAAAGATCTTGTGTAAAGCTTTTTTCAAAACGCACATTGGCCCACCAACTGACTACCAATTTTCTTTTGATAATTTCCAAGGCCATTGCTTTCATCACACTTGGAGGAGCTGCTTCGTCCACAAAATGAAAACCACGTTCGCCAGTTTTTTCAATCAGCTCTTCCATCCTATCCACTAATACCACTGCATTCAATGGTTCGTAATTTTTGATATAGTCTAAAGAGATATCACAAAAAGTACATTTACCCCAATAGCAACCATGTGCCATGGTTAATTTATTCCATCTTCCATCACTCCATAAACTATGCATGGGATTCACCACTTCAATCGCAGAAATATATTGATCCAATAATAAACCTTCATAATCTGGTGTGCCCACTTGTCCCTGCTTATAGTCTGAACAAGCGCTATTATTGATGTATTCTACTTTTCCATTATTACAAATAAAACAACGTTTTAAATCTTCTTGTGGCAACTTTCCATCAATATGATTTATCAACACTTCTAATGGCGCTTCTCCATCATCTAAAGTGATAAAATCATAAAATTCAAAAACCCTTGCATCACTTAATGATCGTAACTCCGTATTAGCAAAACCCCCACCCATAGCTACTTTTATGGAAGGATAATTTTTCTTAAGCCATTGTCCAATTCTTAGGGAAGTATACAAGTTTCCTGGGAATGGAACAGATAAACAAACTAATTTAGGTTGAACTGATTCAATTCTTTTTGAAAGTATCTTTATTAAAATTTCATCAATAAAAGTATAAGGCAATTGTAAAGCGTTATACAATTCATCAAATTGATTGGCCGATCTTCCCAATGATTCTGCGTATCTACTAAAACCAAAATGTTCGTCTACCGTTTCTTTAATCAAATCTCCTATATCTTCTAAATACAATGTGGCTATATGCTTTGCCATATCTAATTTACCCATACTTCCAAAAGCCCATTTTAGATCGTCAATTTGTTCAAACCTACTTGCTTCAGGTAAAAATTTTCTGGTGCAGATTGTATGTGCAAGCGTATTTTGTTTTCCTTGTAAAAACAATAT
>CAZXWT010000141.1:0-2429 GCA_964644475.1 uncultured Sediminibacterium sp.
TTTTGCTGTATCTTCGCGCTATGACTGAGAAAATTTTAATCCTAGACTTTGGTAGCCAGTATACTCAATTAATTGCTAGAGCAGTTAGAGAAGCAAACGTATATTGTGAGATTACCCCATTTCATCAAAATATCGTTTTTGACCCAAGTTTGAAAGGCGTTATTTTGAGTGGATCTCCTGCCAGCGTAAACGAAGACAAAGCACCCAATGTAGATATTCAAGCAATTTTGGACCGTCTACCTGTGTTGACAGTTTGTTATGGCGCTCAGTTAAGTGCTAAGAATTTTGGTGGCAAGGTGGAGAAATCCAACAAGAGAGAATATGGCCGAGCTCAGTTAAGAATCCAAAAAGAAGACATTTTATTCAAAAATATACCCAATAACAGTCAGGTATGGATGAGCCATAGCGATTCTATTACCCAATTACCAGCAAATTTTGAACTCTTGGCCGATACAGATAGCATTCCAGTCGCTGCTTTTAGAAAGAAAGCGGACAATGGCAATAGTTTACATGGCTTACAATTTCACCCAGAAGTGTACCATTCTACCGAGGGTAAGAAAATGATCCGCAATTTCTTAGTGGAGATTTGTGGTTGTAAACAAGATTGGACACCAGCTTCTTTTGTTCATGAAACAGTAGAAAGCCTAAAAGCCCAAATTGGAGACGGACATGTAATTATGGCCTTAAGTGGAGGGGTGGATAGTACAGTGGCGGCTACCCTTATTCATAAAGCCATCGGCAATCGCCTTCATGGTATTTTTGTAGACAATGGAGTTTTAAGAAAAGATGAGTTCCAAAAAGTATTGGATACCTATAATGCGATTGGATTAAATGTAAAAGGCATTGATGCGAAGGATATGTTTTACGATGCACTTGCTGGCAAATCAGACCCAGAAGAGAAGCGTAAAATTATTGGAAAACTATTTATAGATGTATTTCAAATAGAAGCATCTAAAATGTTGGAAGCCAAATTTTTAGGTCAAGGAACGATATACCCGGATGTGATTGAAAGCGTAAGCGTACATGGACCTTCTCAAACTATTAAATCTCACCACAACGTGGGCGGATTACCAGATACATTACACCTTACTTTAGTCGAGCCTTTAAGAAGTTTATTTAAAGATGAGGTTCGTAAAGTAGGATTAGAAATGGGCATCCCTGCAGATATGATCAACCGCCACCCTTTCCCTGGACCAGGCTTAGCCATCAGAATCTTGGGTGATATTACTCCTGAGAAAGTAGACTTATTACAAAGAGCAGATGCAATCTATATTAATGGACTAAAAGAATTTGGCCTGTACGACAAAGTATGGCAAGCTGGAACCATCCTTTTACCAGTGAAAAGCGTGGGTGTAATGGGAGACGAAAGAACCTATGAGTTCACTGTTGCATTGAGAGCGGTTACATCTGTTGACGGAATGACTGCCGATTGGGCACATCTTCCATATGAGTTCTTAGCTCATATTAGTAATGCTATCATCAATGAAGTAAGAGGAATTAACCGTGTGGTATACGACATAAGTAGCAAACCACCTGCTACAATTGAGTGGGAATAAGCTGAAATTTTAATTTAAATAAGAATGCCCTAAATTATTGATTGACAATTTTTTAGGGCATTTTACTTTATAATAAAAGAGTCCCCTTTGGGAGACTCTTTTTGGAACTTCACTAATGAGTCTCCCGCAGGGGACTCATTAATTTATATTAGTTCATTGTTCTTTTTAAAGTACTAATCTTATCCTGAAGGCTATTCACCACTCCAGCCAACTGATCTACATCCCACATAGGCTGTGCACCCGCTTTTTGGATCACATACACCGCTTTCCAGATCTCTACAATATCTTGACTATTTACTTGATATGGCTCGTATAATGGATTGTCACTCAACAAGGTAAGCTTTTCTTGATGATCGTCATTGGTGATGATTCTTTTATAAACCACCCCATCTGCATTAGAAACAACTATATAGGTATTAGAGTTCTTAACTTCTTTTAAAGAACCCACTTTCTCACCTACAATTACACTACCACTTGGGGTAGGCAACATACTGTCTCCGATAATTTCGAATGCTCGATAATCACCGGGTGCCAACATAGGCAATGTGAAGGTATTTAGTTCGTCTAGAAACTCAGGATCAGCATAACCAGCCAAATATCCTGCCGCTGCCTTTACAGGTACAAAAGGAACTACTGGAACAATAGAAGCAGATCTATCCATTTTCAGGGACCTACGACGATCTAAATAGGAATTAGAACCGCCATTAGAACCATCCTGACCAAAACCGCCCTTCTGAGAGAGATCTTGGAAGAGAAATTCTTCCAAACTAAGATTAAATAAAGCACAAATAGCTTCTTGCACCTCTAGTCTAGGCTCTGCCCTTTCTTCCTCATAAGCACCCACTAAAGAACGCTTAATTTGTAATTGTTGGG
>CAZXWT010000141.1:2529-3618 GCA_964644475.1 uncultured Sediminibacterium sp.
GCCCTTTCTTCCTCATAAGCACCCACTAAAGAACGCTTAATTTGTAATTGTTGGGCCATTTCTTCCTGTGTCCATTCGCGCTGCTTTCTGATGAATTTTAAATTCTTACCTGCGTATGACATAACTAATGATTTTAGTGCAATTTACTAAATAATTTAGTTTTACCAAATATTTTTAGCAATTTTTTTTCTGACCCCCAAAACCTAACTTGCAGTATGGCTAAAACACAAAAAGAAAGACCCCTTATTTTAGTGACGAATGATGATAGCATCAATGCCCCAGGTATAAGAGCTTTAGTGGAAGCTGCTCTACCCTTGGGTAAAGTGGTTGTGGTGGCACCAGATAAACCACAAAGCGGCATGGGCCATGCCATCACCCTTGGGCAACATTTAAGATTAACTAAAGTAAATTTTATGGAGGGTGTGGAAGCCTACGCTTGCAGCGGCACTCCTGTAGATTGTGTGAAGTTGGCTGTAGATAAAGTGATGCATCGCAAACCTACTATTTGTATTAGCGGTATTAATCATGGTGCCAATCATTCGATTAATGTAATTTATTCTGGAACCATGTCTGCTGCATTAGAAGCTTCCATTGAAAGTATCCCAAGTATTGGTTTTAGTTTATTGGATTTAAGTATCGAAGCAGATTTTACAGCTGCAACACATTATGCTCGTATTATCATGGAACATGTCATTGCAGATAAGAAATTAGATAAACACCTTTGCTTGAATGTGAATATCCCCAATGTAAAGAAAGAATTAATCAAGGGGATTAAGATTTGTAAACAAGCTTATGCAAAATATGATGAGGAATTTGTAGAACGCAAAGACCCATTTGGAAAAAAATATTTCTGGTTAACTGGGATTTTCAAAAACTTTGACAAAGCAAAAGACACAGATGTTTGGGCATTGGCGCACAATTATGTAAGTGTGGTGCCAGTGCAATTTGATTTAACTAATCATGCACTCAAAGCATCTCTTAGTAAAAAATGGAAATGGTAATGATACAGAAAGACAATTATGTATTGGGAGTATTATTAGGTTTAGCCCTACCCTTTTTAGGATTTGTAGGTTTTTACCAATGGAAATT
>CAZXWT010000142.1:0-3614 GCA_964644475.1 uncultured Sediminibacterium sp.
CCATTTGAACGCCATCCCAAGGTCCACCTGTTTCGTTGTCGCCTGCCCACCATTTAGCAGTAGGTACTACAGCGAAGTCTGGGTGAATGTTAAAGATATTGTCAGCACCAAATATCCAAGTAGAAGATTTACTTAATTTCAAACTAGCATAAATATCAGTAGTAGCTTTACCTCTGTAATTAAATATTTCTGGAACAAAAACATTTTCATTCGCATCGGTTGGTACCATAGGGTTGATGCCGTCACCATTATATCCAAAACCTGTTAATTGTAAGTTTCCGAAATAGGTCATTCTTGCTCCTAATGTAAATTTCTTAGCACTAAAGTCTGCACTGAAAGAATATTTAGATTCTGGTGCAGAAGCTTTTAAGAAATATTGTTCTCTGTCGTTAAAGAATGTACTTGCATTATATGCATTGGTATTTAATGCTGCAGGAACATGTATATCATCTATCTTAATACCTTGGAAATTAGCTACAAATAAGAATTTCATTTTTTGAGTAGCACTAATTCTCCAGCTATAATCTGCCACTACATCTACTCCTGTATTAGTTGTGTTTACTGCGTTTGCAAAAAACTGTGCAGTTGCAACACCCATTGAATTCAATTTGTTAGTTAAAGCAGCAGGTAAGGTTTCGTCAGATGCACTAAATAAACCAGACAATACTACACGATCTTTCATTTGAATATTATAACCGTCAACTGTCAAGTTGAAGTTTCTGAAAGGCTTCCATGTAAAACCAATACTCTTGTTTACAGATGTTTCTTGTTTTAGAGAAGGAATGCCTGCTAATTTAGTGATCGCATCATCATTTCTAGCAACTCTAGATTGAACTAACTGACCTTGAGAGAAAGAAGTTAAAGTATTGCTGAAATATTTTTGTTGTAAAGAAGGTGCACGATATCCAGTACTGAATGATCCTCTGAAATTAAAGTTGTCTGTTAACTTATATCTAAAAGATGTTTTGTAAGTTGCTACAGAACCAAAGTCAGAATAATTTTCTCCTCTAATCGCACCAGTTACTAAGAATGATTCACTTGGAGTGTACTCTAAATCTACATATCCACCAGTTACATTTCTAGAAGCGCGTACTTTATCGTCTGGACTAAATCCAGGGAAACCTTGTGCACCTGGAGCTTGTTCAAAACCAAGACTATTAGGGAATGCAGCAAATGAAGCGTATTCACCTTGGAAAATATTATACTTCTCGTTTCTTAATTCACCACCAAAAGAAACTTTAACACCACCTTGATTAACGATGCCTAATTGTTTAGAGAAATCTAAATTGGTGGTGTTTTGTATAAATTCAAAACCACCGTCATCAAATTTTGTTTGCTGAGGATTGCCAATATTAGACGCATTGAAAGTGCCTGCGCCAAAATAATGGAATCCGTTATAACCCATGGTATTACTTAAGTCCCAGGTCCAACCATTGGTCGTGGTTTGAGTTAATCCAGCAGCCAAAGACATGTCTTTGATCTTCGCTTGAATATGTGGGTTATAGCTAATATCACCAGAGCCAGAGTTAAACATAATATCTCTTACAAAAATAAGATCGCCGGTAGAAGTAATTGGGAATCTATTAGGCTTTGCAGACCAATTTCTTGTATATGCGTAAGCGTCAGAATTTTTTAAATTCATGCCACCAAATGAATAAAATTTCAAACCGTTATTTCCAATAGGTAATTCTAAATTCATCATGGTTCCATGTGAATTCATTGACCCATCACCAAATCCTTGTCTCCAAGTATTGGTAGGTAATCCATCTTTGTCTTCAATATTGCTAGAAGCTGCTTGACGGAAAGTTTTTCCTTGGTCTAAGAAATCATAAGATAAATTTACAAATCCACCTTTCTTACCTAAGTTAAATCCTCTATTAATACTAAATGATTGCGTAACACCATCAATAGGTCTTGCAGTCAAATAGTCATTGTTATCTCTAAATTGGAAAGTATTAAATTTCTTATCATAATATCCGGCTACACCTGTAACTATATTCCATTCACCTACATTCTTTTTTAATACCACGTTCATTACACCTGCAATCGCATCAGAACCATATTGTGCAGCTGCACCATCTCTTAAAATCTCGATTCTGTCAACAGAAAACTGAGGGAAACCATTTAAATCAACTCCACTACCTCCACGGCCTCTTGTCCCAAACAAGCCCACCAAAGCTGTACTGTGTCTGCGTTTGCCATTTACCAATACCAATGTTTGGTCTGGTCCTAAACCTCTTAAAGTTCCGATATCAACGTGATCGGCACCATCGGCACCAGATTGCTTGTTATAGTTAAATGAAGGGGCTGCATAGTTTAAAGAAGAAGTTAAATCCATTCTTGCAGTATTCAAACCTACTTCAGATAATTTAATTACATCCACTGGGACAGGTGATTCAATTTTAGCTCTTCCAGAACCACGGGTACCCACTAAAATCACCTCTTGTAAATCATTACTTGATGCGTTTAAACTAATATTGACTTCACCACTTAATACAGTTTGTCTTTTAGTTTCAAATCCGATATAGCTAAATTCTAACACATCATTAATAGATGCACTAATGCTATAAGTTCCATTTTTTGCAGAAATAGCATTGGTTTTAGCATTGGCTAATTTAATGGTAACGCCTTCCAAAGCATTGCCTTTACTGTCGGTAATTTTACCTTTGATGGTTTGTGTTTGCGCAGCTACATTGAATGTAGAAAAAGCAAAAATTAACAAACTAAGAAAAGTGGTTAATTTTTTATTCATGGGGTTAAAGTTTGTATCAATTTACAACTTTTTTACATTATATGTTTTCTCGGCTAAAATAGTTACTTTTAAAGCCTTCAAAAAAGACCCAAAACCCCAAATGGAAGACCAGATTAGTCAAATCAAACATTTATTTAGTACCATACATACAACCCCTTGGGACGAGCTTCATAAAATACCACAAAGTGGTGGTGATAGAGTGTATTATAGGATTCATCAAGGTGGTCAATCTTGGATAGCAACTGTTAGTATTAATATTAAGGAGAACGAGACCTTTATTTATTTTGCTCAACATTTTAATGGCAAAGGACTGCCTGTGCCAAAAGTATTGGCTATTAATAAAGAATGTACTTGTTATATTCAAGAAGATGTAGGAAATACCTCTTTGTTAGAAATATTAGAAAAAGAAGGAAAGACGGATCATGTGTTCTCCCTTTTTCAAAAAAGTTTAAAGGCTTTAGCGGCATTGCAGGTGAAAGGCCATGAAGGATTGGATTATCAAAAATGTTTAACTTCTAAAATTTTCGGCAATCAATCTATCATGACTGATTTGCTTTATTATAAATATTATTTTTTAGACAGTTTGCAATATCCTTATGATAAGCAAGCATTGATGAATGAGTTTGAATTATTGAGTGAGCAATTGGCTAGTAAAGATTTCAATTATTTTTTATTCAGAGATTTTCAGAGTAGAAATATCATGGTGCATGATGACGAAGTCTATTTTATAGATTTTCAAGGAGGTATGCAGGGTGGATTGAGTTATGATGTGGCTTCTTTATTATGGCAAGCAAAAGCAGAATTATCTCAAGATTGGAAAGATCGTTTACTTGCTTATTATATTCAAGAAGTACAAACATTG
>CAZXWT010000143.1:0-3606 GCA_964644475.1 uncultured Sediminibacterium sp.
TTACAAAGAATTAAAGAAGACACCAGCTTTTATAAGGCATTCAGAACATTAAGAACCATTGGATATAGCTCTTATAACTATATTCAAATGAGAGATAAAAATGAAAAAGTAATTGCTACTTTAAATAGTAAGACAAGACAAAATAAAGTAGGTGGATGTAGAACTATGGATGTGTTGGAAGAAACTGTGTCAGGCAATATGAAAGATGCTAATGGAGAATACAATTATACAACTCCTGCATTGTATGCAAGTTTGTTCTTTACAAAAGGTCAAATTTGTGGCGAGAATAATATAGTAAAGGGAAGAAATAGAACTGTGAGTGGGTCTGGATTAAGTAAGGCTAAGGATCAATTAAAAATGTTGTTCTTTAATCCTGGCAAGAAAATTCCAGGTATACCTTTTATTGGGAACAAATTAGATTTGTACGACGAATCGGCTCATGAATTATATGATTACAAATTAGATTATGTAGATTATCATGGACAGTTGGTGTATATGTTTGAAGTGAAGCCTAAGGAAGATCTTGGCTTCTTCTCTAAAAACAATGTGGTGGTGGATCAAATGACCACTTGGTTTAATCCAAAAACATTAGAAGTATTAGGACGTAATTATGCATTGAGTTATAATGCTGGTGCTTATGATTTTAATGTGCAGATGGAAGTTGAAATGACTTATTTCAATGGTCAGCTAGTTCCTAAAATTCTAAGATACAAGGGTAATTGGGATGTAGTATTTAAGAAAAGGGAGAAGGGAATATTTACCGCTACTTTATTTGATTTCAAAGAAGCGCAATAGACATTTAAGCTGTTTAATTATCGTTTATTCTTCTAAAAAGCTTTGCTCAATATATTTCACTACTTCGACTAAGCTACCCGTTTCATTAAACACGCGAAGTTGTCTATCTGCACCAGTGCCTTTTTGGAAGATTTCATGGACTTTTTCAATATGATGTCTGCTACCTAAATCATCTACAACATCATCAATAAATTCCAACAATTCTAAAATTAGATCCTTGGTAGGGATTTCTTTCTCTTTACCAAAGTCAATTAATTTTCCATCAATTCCATACCTACTGGCTCTCCATTTATTTTCATTGATGAGTGCACGTTGGTAATTAATGAAATTGATATTTTGACGTCTTAGCGTGTATATTTTTGCACAGATAGCTTGAAAAATGGCTGTAATGGTGATGGTCTCCTGAATAGTCATTGGAATATCGCAAATACGAAATTCAATCGTATTATAAACAGGGTGCACTCTTAGATCCCACCATATTTTCTTCGCATTATCAATGCAGTTAGTTTTAATCAACAATTGAACAAAACTTTCATATGCTTCGATACTGTCAAAATAATCTGGAATACCAGTTCTAGGGAATTTATCAAATACTTTGGATCTATAAGATTTATATCCAGTATTACGTGTTTCCCAGAAAGGGGAGTTAGTACTTAACGCATACACATGAGGTAGAAAATAACGGGCCGTATTGGCAATATGAATGGCCATACGGCGATCTTCCATTCCAACGTGTACATGTAGTCCAAAAATTAAATTACTTCTAGCAGCTTGTTGTAATTCATTTAATAAGTCTTGGTATCTATCTTGATTGGATATCAATTGCTTTTCCCATAAGCTAAAAGGGTGGGTGCCAGAAGCGCCAATACTAAAACCTAATTCATTAGCAATTTTAGTGACCCCAGTTCTTAGTGATTTAATTTCTTGATAGGCTTCGTCCACATTTTGACAGATAGCTGTGCCCACTTCCACCACAGCCTGGTGCATTTCGGCTTTGATCTTCTCCTTAAACAACAATTCGCCCTCATTCACAATAGCTTGTTGATGGCTTTTCAATTCTTTAGTAATAGGGTCGAGTACCATATACTCTTCCTCTACGCCAATGGTAAATTGTTGCAAGTAATCTTTGGACATAGGCTAATTTACTACAATAAAAAACCCCCACCAAATGGTGAGGGTTTTTTGCTATTCAAATATTGAATACTAGAAAATGTAACGAACACCCAATTGAACTTGGTAACGAGAAGCCATACCAGTATCATGTCTCCAAGCTTGTTGTAATGGAGTCTTGGTTGTTGTGTTGTAATAAGGGAAACTAAACACTGGCATATTTCCTTTGAAAGTGTTTGTGAAAGTTAATGGAGTTGTTGTTGTTGGTACATCATACACACCCCAGTTCTTATTCAACATATTAGTGAAGTTGTAAACGTCAGCTGTGAAGCGTAAAGTTTGCTTTCTTCCTTTAACTGTGAATGTTATGTCTTGAGTAACATTCAAATCTAATCTACCAGTCCAAGGTAAGATTGCAGCATTTCTTTGTGCATATTCACCTCTGTGCTTAGATAAATAAGGATGGTTGTCAATGAATTGGCTTAATTGAGGCCATAATTCTTGTTGAGTTCTTGTATCACCAGATGCATTTACTAAAACAATTTCAGAAGCATTTCTTGGGATATACATTAAATCGTTACTAAAACCATCACCGTTTACGTCACCATTGTAGATGTATGAAGTAACATAGTTAGGAGCAACTTCTGCAAATACACCCACTGAAGTAGCGAAATGCTTTAAGTATTCTTTCTTATAAATTGCTTGAGCAATAAATCTATGAGGTAAATAGTTGTTAGAGTAGCTTTGTGTTGGGATATTAGAATTTCCAAACACTGGCTTAGAACCCCACATAGTAGATGCAGTAGAACCGTTTACAGTGGCATCTTTAGCTTCTTGGTAGTTATACGCTGCACTTACAAACAAGTTCTTGAAAGTTCTTTGAACTTGAACAAATAAAGTGTTTACATAACCAACATTTGCGTTAGTCATATAGATAGCATTACCAATAGATGGGTTGTTTACAGCTGCTTTAGAAGATCCACCAATTGGATATACAGAAGTTACTGGGAAACGAGTACGACCATCAGCTAAAGTGATCAAACCAGTTGAAGGCAATGCAATGTTTTGGAAAACTGTTGCATTGATATTTCTGATGTGAGTTGCTTCAACAGTAACAGTAAAACCTAATACTTTTTTATCAGCACCTAAAGTTGTTTTCCAAACTTGAGGGAACTTATAATTAGGATCTGCAACGTTAATGCTATAAGATTTAGATAAACCAGCAGTTACAGTTGGTCTGTATGCATTCACATCTGGAGAGAACATGTATCCAGTACCATTGCTGATAGATCCGAATAATGCCATACCTGAGTTGGATGCTTGGTTAGAAATCCAAACAAATGGCGGTGCACCTTGGAATAAACCAGTACCACCTCTAAATTGTAAAGTTTGATCAGAGAATACATCCCAGTTATAACCAATTCTTGGAGAAATTTGAACTGCAGTATTAGGAGCAGCACCAGTGTTCGCATGAATTCCGTTGTAGAACATAGATAATGTATCTACTACAGGGTTGTATAAGAAAGTATTGTAGAATTGAGTATAATCAGCTCTTACACCATATGTGAAAGTGAAGTTATCTCTAACTTTCCATTTGTCTTGAATGAATACACCTAACTCTAAATCTTTTGGTCCTACTAATGGGAACTCACCACCACCTAAAGTATATGATAAATCATATCTAACAGCAGCTTTTGTACC
>CAZXWT010000144.1:0-3525 GCA_964644475.1 uncultured Sediminibacterium sp.
ACAGATTTTGATGATGCAAGAAGTGCTAACTATTGTACATCCATAGCAGCGATGGTACAAGCACCGGTTTTACATGTAAACGGTGATGATGCAGAAGCTGTGGTGAAAGCTGCAGAAATTGCAACTAAATATAGACAAGCATTCCAAAGTGATATTTTTATTGATATGGTATGTTACAGAAAACATGGCCATAACGAAGGAGATGATCCAAAATATACTCAACCACAATTGTATAGTTTAATCGAGAAGCATAAAAATCCAAGAGAGACTTATGCAGAATTCTTGTTAGCACATGGTGAATCAAGTGCACAAGATTTGGCAAAGGAAATGGAGAAGAAATTTTGGTCAGATTTACAAGCTAGATTAGATGAAGTAAAACAAAATCCATTGCCATATAAACCTCAAGCACCAGAAGAGGCTTGGGCTAATATGCGTAAAGCAACTGCAGAAGATTTTGCTAAATCACCCACAACATCTATCAAAGCAGAAGATGCTAAAGATATCTTCAACGCACTCATGAAATGGCCTGATAGTTTCACGCCATTAAAGAAAGTAGAGAAATTAATTCAAGAGAAAATTAAATTATACGAAACAGAAAATAAAATTGACTGGGCAACTGGTGAATTAATGGCTTATGCTTCATTATTAGCTGAAGGTAAAGCTGTTCGTATGAGTGGTCAAGACGTAAAGCGTGGTACATTCAGTCATAGACACGCAGTATTGGTAGATGAAAATACCAATCAACAATACAATAGATTAGATCAGGTTAAAGCTGGTCAACAACCTTTTAGAATTTACAATTCATTATTAAGTGAATATGGTGTCTTAGGATATGAATATGGTTATGCTTTAGCGAATGCTGATGCATTAGTAATTTGGGAAGCACAGTTTGGAGATTTCTCTAATGGTGCTCAAACTATCATCGATCAATTTATTGCAGCAGGTGAACAAAAATGGCAAAGACAAAATGGGGTAGTAATGTTATTGCCTCATGGATATGAAGGCCAAGGTCCTGAACATAGTAGTGCAAGATTAGAACGTTATTTACAATTATGTGCTGAGAATAATATGATTGTAACTAACATTACCACAGCTGCTAATTTATTCCATGCTTTAAGAAGACAATTAACTTGGAGTTTTAGAAAACCAATGATTAACTTCTCTCCTAAGGCGAACTTAAGAAGCCCTTGGACTTTTAGCGATATTAGTGAATTAAGTCAGGGTGGATTTAAAGAAGTTATCGACGATAGCTTTGTTCAAGATCCAACTCAAGTGAAGAAAGTATTATTCTGTTCTGGAAAAATCTCTTATGAATTAATGGAGAAACAAAAGGCAGAAAATAGACAAGATATTGCTATTGTAAGATTAGAGCAAATTCATCCATTACCAGTTGGGCAAATTGCAGCAATACATCAGAAATATGGCAAGGCAGTTTGGTTCTGGGTACAAGAAGAACCATTGAATATGGGTGCGGCAGGTTTCTTACAAATGAATTTAAAGACAATTAAATATGGCGTGATAAGTAGACAAGCTAGTGCTTCAACAGCTACTGGATATTCTAAAGTGCACGCTAAAGAACAAAACGAAATAATCACAACAGCTTTTGCTATTTAAATAAACAATCATGATTTCGATTAAAGTACCAACAGTAGGAGAATCTATCACAGAAGTTACTTTGTTAAAATGGACAAAGAAAGAAGGAGAGTGGGTAGATCGTGATGAAGTTATTGCAGAATTAGAAAGTGAGAAAGCCACTTTTGAAGTGAATGCAGAACAAGCAGGTGTATTAGTGCATAAAGCAAAAGAAGGCGATAGTATATTAATTGGAGACATTTTAGCAGATATTGATGAGACTGCTCCTAAGCCTGCAGCGGCAGAAAAGCCAGTGGAAGCTCCGAAAGCAGCAGCTCCTGCAGCATCAACTGCTCCAGTAACAGCTGTACCAAATAATGTTAAGACTACTCCAGTAGCTGCAGCAATTATTGCAGATAAAAAAGTAGATGCTACACAAATAAAGCCAAGTGGCTATGCTGGTAAGATTACTAAAGTAGATGTATTAGATGCATTGAATAATCCTGGAAAGACATCTTTCCCTGGTCAAGATTTATTCTCTCGCAATGTGCGTCCAGAGAAGATGAGTAATTTAAGAAAAACAATTAGTCGTCGTTTAGTAGAAGCAAAAAACACTACAGCCATGTTAACTACTTTCAATGAAGTAGACATGACTGCGATAATGAATACAAGAAAGCAATTCAAAGATAAATTCAAAGAAGCACATGGTGTAAACTTAGGTTTTATGAGTTTCTTTGCAAAAGCATGTGCAATTGCATTAACTGAATGGCCTTCTGTAAATGCATTTATCGATGGTGATCAATTATTGTATCATGATTATGCAGATATCAGTATTGCTGTAAGTACTCCAAGAGGGTTAACTGTTCCAGTAATAAGAAACGTGGAGAGTTTAAGCATGGCGGATATCGAAAAGAAAGTAATTGAATTAGCAGGTAAAGCAAGAGATAGTAAATTAACAGCAGAAGAATTAACTGGCGGTACATTCACTATTACTAATGGTGGTGTATTTGGTAGTTTAATGAGTACGCCAATTATCAATATTCCTCAGTCTGCTATTTTGGGTATGCATAAAATTCAAGAACGTCCAATGGCGGTAAATGGGGAAGTGAAAATTTTACCAATGATGTATCTAGCATTAAGCTATGATCACCGTATAATTGATGGAAGAGAAAGCGTTGGATTCTTAGTAAGAGTAAAAGAATTATTAGAGCGTCCAGAATTATTATTAATTGGTAAAGATCCAGTAGCAAGTTTACTAGAACTGTAATGCATTTTGCAGTACATCAAAATATCGCAGATAATTTAGTAAGTGCTTACGATGGTTCAGAGCCCTTAGCAAATTATTTGAAGAAGTATTTTGCTGCAAATAAAAAACATGGCAGTAAGGATAGAAAAAATATTACTGCACTTTGTTATGCGCATTTCAGAAATAATGTAAACAGTTTTCCGATCTTAGAGGAGATCTCTCCTGAAATAGAAAAAGACATATTCATTGCATCTCATAAAGAACAGCCTTTATTATTTGTAAGAGTAAGGCCATGGCAAAAAGAAACGGTCATTGCTAAATTAAAAGCTTCTGCTATTACTTATCAATTGATTGGTGAAGATGCGCTGTCATTTACCAATACTACTGCTATACAAGATGTCTTAGATATAAACAAGGAAGTAGTTATTCAAGACCTAAGCTCTCAAGCCTTAGCCAATTTATTAAAACATATTCCTGTAAAGCAAGGAAAGCCCATGATGGTTTGGGATGCATGTGCAGCAAGTGGTGGTAAGACTATTTTACTTTTTGATTTTTTATCCAATATCAATATTCATATTTCAGATATTCGAACTTCGATTCTTGCAAATGCAGAAAAGAGATTGAATGAAGCAGGAATAAGACCAGCTAGTGTTCAAGTAATTGATTTAACAGAGCCATTTGAAATCAAAAAACAATTTGATATGGTA